>JANMJF010000457.1:0-12558 GCA_031371245.1 Pseudomonadota bacterium
CATTCTAAGAAGTTCGACTGCATTATCTATGGTTTACGACCTGAGAGTTTGTTGGGCGCCCCCTCCCCGCCCGCCGGCATGGGCACCCGTACCGCCGCCGATGGTTTCATAGTAGTCCCAGCCGCCACCGCCCATTGCGACATTATTCATGCTGCCCGTGCTGGCGGCGGGAATACGTAGCGGCAGAGCGCTGGCCAGCGCGCCGAGGATGACGTCGACGATGCGCTGACTGGTCTCACAATTTCCAGCGGCCACCGCCGCCGGCCGTCGCGCGTTCAGCAGCGAGCCCTCAGGGGCAATGATATCGAGCGGACGCAAAGAGCCTGCACAGGGCGGCGTGTCGGCCGGCATCAAGGTATAGAACGCGTAGTACACGGCAGCGGCGGTGACCGCCAGGGGACAATTGACGTTGCCAGCTACTTGTAGAGCGGTGCCAGTGAAGTCGATCCGCGCGCGACCGTCGGCGAGGGTGATAGCGACCGTCAGGGGTACGCGGCCGGGGACAATGCCGTCACCATCGAGTGCGTCATCGAAACAGTAGCGCCCGGCCGGTAAGGCCGCGAGCGCGCTGCGCGCGAGCGTCTCGGCATAATCGTTGACCTGCGCCAGCGCTGCGCCGAAAGCGTCGTTGCCGAGGGTTGCGAGCAGTGTGCTAAGACGCTCAAGGCCGACGCGATTGGCGCTGACCTGGGCGGCGAGATCGGCCAGGGTCGCGGCAGGATTGCGCAGCCGCGTGGTGAGCAGGTCAGACAGGTCGGTGTCGGGCAACCCTGCGCGCAGCAGATGGCGTGGTGGGATCACCAAGCCTTCTTCGTCGAGACTGCGCGACAGTGGCATCGAGCCTGGGCGCGCGCAGCCGATGTCGGCGTGATGGGCGCGATTAGCGACGAAGGCCACGCAGCTGTCGGCCCGAAACAATGGCGCGACGACGGTCACATCGGGAAGATGCGTGCCGCCAAGGTAGGGATCGTTGACGATGATCATATCGCCCGCTTGCCAGTCGATCGCGGCGACGATGCCGCGCATGGCATAGGCCATACTGCCGAGGTGCACGGGGATGTGGGCGGCCTGTGCGCACAACTCGCCGTGTGCGTCGAACAGCGCGCAGGAATAATCGAGACGGTCTTTGATATTGGGTGACAGCGCCGCGCGACGCAAGGTCGCACCCATTTCGCGGCAGATCGCGCTGAGCCGGTTGACGAACAATGACAGTTCGATCGGATCCACTCTATCTCACCGTTTCCATTGGCTTTTCAGCGGGGATTGTCTTGCATAATACGGCACTCTTTCGCACAATGGGCTAGCGCACGCGCGCGACCGATCGCGCAACACTATCCACCGAGCAGCCCGGCCATGTGGCCGGGTTTTGTTTTTTTGGCGGGGCTTGAAGGTTATGGCAACGGGCATTCCAGGATTGATGTCGAACTACGGGCGAATGGACGTGACCTTCAGTCACGGCCGCGGCGCGTGGTTGTGGGATAACGAGGGCCGGCAGTATCTCGACGCACTGTGCGGTATCGCGGTGTGTGGTCTCGGTCATGCGCATCCTGATGTCACGGCGGCGATCGCCGCGCAGGCCACGCGCCTGCTGCATACGTCCAATCTCTACCGTGTCGAGCGTCAGGAGCAGCTCGCCAAGCGCCTCACTGCGTTGTCGAAAATGGATCGTGTGTTCTTCTGCAATTCCGGTGCCGAGGCCAACGAGACCGCGATTAAGATTGCGCGCAAATTCGGCCACGACAAGGGCATCGCACGGCCCGCTATCGTGGTCACCGATGGCAGTTTCCACGGCCGCACGCTGGCGACCTTGAGTGCCACCGGCAATCCCAAGATCCACGCCGGCTTCGAACCGCTGGTCGATGGTTTCATACGCGTACCCTATGACGACGTCGACGCCGTCGGCAATGCTGCGGCCCACGCCGACGTCGTCGCCGTGCTGGTCGAACCGGTCGAAGGCGAGGGCGGCATCATCGTGCCGCAGCCGCGTTACCTGGCTGCGCTGCGCAAGCTATGCAGTGATCGCGGCATTCTGCTGATGCTCGACGAAGTGCAGACCGGCATGGGTCGTACCGGCCGCTGGTTCGCTCACCAACACGAAGACCTCGTGCCGGACGTCATGACACTGGCCAAAGGTCTGGGCAATGGCGTGCCGATCGGCGCCTGCATCGCCCGTGGTGCGGCGGCCGAGGTCTTGCAACCCGGCACCCATGGCTCGACGTTTGGTGGCAATCCTTTGGTTTGCGCGGCCGCGTTGGCGGTCATTGAAACTATTGAACGCGACGGCCTGGTGCAGCGGGCCGCCGATCTCGGTGCCAGCATGATCAAGGGTTTCACCCAGGCGCTGGCCGGCAACAGCGCGGTCACAAGTATCCGTGGCCATGGTCTCATGCTGGGCATTGAACTCGATCGCGGGTGTTATGAACTGGTCAAAATCGCGCTTGCCCAGGGTCTCTTGATCAACGTCACGGCGGATAAGACCGTGCGTCTGCTGCCACCGCTGATCCTGAGCGACGACGAAGCGTCGCAAGTGGTGGAGCGCGTGGCGCGTTTGATCAATGACTTCACGCTCAACGCGGCCTGAGCGCACGACTCCGCCTGTGGCGCTGCGGCACTTTCTCGCATTAGACGATTTGAGCGGCGCCGAGATCCGCACGCTGCTTGAGCGCGCGCTGGAGCTCAAGCGCTGGCGCCGCGACGGTCGGCGCCCGCCATTGTTCGAACGCAAGACGCTGGCCATGATCTTCGAGAAGTCCTCAACCCGCACCCGCGTGTCGTTCGAAGGGGCGATGGCAGAGGGCGGCGGTAAGGCCATCTTTCTATCCAGCCAGGAATCTCAGCTCGGTCGTGGCGAGCCACCGGAAGACACCGCTCGTGTGCTGTCGCAAATGGCCGACGCGGTGATGGTGCGGACCTTCGGACACGACATCGTCGAGCGCATCGCGAGTTGTGCCAGTGTGCCGGTCATCAACGGCCTGACCAATAGCCTGCACCCCTGCCAGGTGCTGGCTGATCTATTGACCTATCTTGAACATCGCGGCGATATCGCCGGCAAGCGCGTCGCCTGGGTCGGTGATGGCAATAACATGTGCAACACCTATATCAGCGCCGCGCGTTTGATGGATTTTGAACTGCGCGTCGCGGTGCCGCCAGGTTATGAACCGCCGCTGGCGGCGAGTCTTGCCGGTGCCGCGCGTGTGACCCTCGGCCATGACCCGCAGGCCGCAGTGCAGGATGTCGATCTGGTCGTGACCGACGTGTGGGCAAGCATGGGCCAGGAGCAGGAGGCCGAGGCGCGCCGCGCGGTATTTCGCCCCTACCAGGTCAACGTTGATCTGATGCGCAAAGCGGCGCCGTCGGCCTTGTTCATGCACTGTCTGCCCGCCCATCGTGGCGAAGAGGTGACGGCCGAGGTCATTGACCATCCCCACAGCGTGGTGTGGGACGAAGCGGGCAATCGCCTGCATGCGCAGAAGGCGCTGCTTGAATTTCTGTTGCGCCCGCGTTGAGTGGCGAATACCGCCAGGCGCTGCATATATCGCCGTCACGTCGCGCCGAATGGTGCGAATTGACAGGTGAGAGCGCCACCGCTAGCGTGGCGGCGCTCTCACTATCGAGCTAAGTACACAAGCGCGTGGCTGATTCCCGTGGCATAGGCATGACCTCCCAGCGCGCGCGTAACCGCCTGGTAGAACAGTTGCGCCGCATGGGCATCGAGACCGAAGCCGTGCTCGAAGTCATGCGCACTACGCCACGGCACCTGTTCGTCGATGAAGCGTTGGCCAGCCGTGCCTACGAGAACACCGCGCTGCCGATCGGCTTCGGCCAGACTATCTCGCAACCGTATATCGTGGCCGCCATGACCGCTGCTCTTTACACCACCGGACCGCTCGAGCGCGTGCTTGAGGTCGGCGCCGGGTGTGGCTACCAAAGTGCGGTGCTGGGACCACTCGCCAGACGTGTCTTCAGCATCGAACGCATCGAGGCATTGGCCAACAAACTGCGCCAGCGCCTGCTTGATCTGCGTATCAATAACGTTCGAGTACGACATGGTGACGGCTTCCAGGGCTGGCCGGCTCATGCGCCCTTCGATGCGATTCTGGTGGCGGCTGCGCCGGTGACTGTACCGCTCGCCTTGCTCGAACAACTTGCGCTCGGTGGGCGTCTGATCATCCCTGTCGGCCGCGCCGGCCATCAGCAAATGTGCTTGTACACACGCGGCCCTGACAGCATTGAGGAGACGGTGCTTGAGCGAGTCAGCTTCGTGCCGTTGCTTGAGGGGCTCGGACAGTGACGACCAGCTGTTTTCGACTCATCACGCTCGCTTGGCTGGCGAGTATCGCCGGCTGTGCCAACAACTACGATGCGCCGATAGAACAAAAATCGGCGCTGCCATCCGCTTCGCGATCGGTATCGCAGGCGGCATCGCGCGTGGCGGCGAATGGGCTTGCCGAGCGCGACCATCCGCCACCGGCGGTGTACGTGGTGGCGAGCGGAGACCAGCTGCTGACCATCGCGTGGCGCTACGGTCTGGATGTCCGTGATCTGATCCGCTGGAACCAGATCACCAACCCCGACCTGATCGTGGTCGGGCAGACCTTGCGTCTACGTCCGTTATCGCCACCGCCTGTCGTGCCACCGCGTGCGCCGAGTGTGAGTGCCGCTGTGCCCGTCGTGACACCCCTACCGGCAGCGAGCACCGCAAGCCGCGAGTCGGTTCCGACGGTGAGCTCGCCACCGCGCATCAGCATGGTGCCGCCTATCGGCACTGCACCGAACGTTGCATCAGTTGTCGCCGGCATGAGCACGTCGCCGGCGACGCTTGCACCATCGTCAGCTGCGACGGCTTTCGATAGCGACAAAGGCGGCGCTGCCGACAGCGTTACGACCAACAAAGAAGGTGTGCGCTGGATGTGGCCGACGCAAGGAAAAGTGTCGGCGGCCGATGCAAGTTCAGCGACCAAGGGCGTCGATATTCGCGGTGTCCGCGGGCAAGCGGTGAAGGCCGCAGCGGCCGGTGCGGTGGTATATAGTGGAAGTGGACTGCGAGGTTACGGTGAGCTTATTATCATCAAGCACAATGACACGTTCCTCAGCGCTTACGCGCATAACGAAGTGCGCCTGGTGCAGGAAGGTCGTCACGTCGCGGCGGGGGAATCGATCGCGCGAATGGGGAACTCCGATGCCTCCGATGTCATGCTGCATTTCGAGATTCGTCGAAATGGAAAGGCCATAGATCCCCTGCAGTACCTTCCGAACCGATAGCAGTTCCATCAGCATGGTCGGTCCCCGTGGCAAACAACCCGCGAGCGAAACGTCTGAGGATGCTGCCGAGCCCGAAGATGCAGCGGATTCTGATGCGGAGTTCGACGCCAACCTGGAACTCGCGGACGAATTAGCAGAACTTGAGGCGGGTTTTGAGCCCCCAACAGAGTCTGCGGCAGGGGCAGCCGAGCCCGATAGCGAAACGGACGCTGCCGAAGTGCAGCGTTTCATTCCCGGTGAAGTGTCGCAAGGCGACATGGATGCCACCCGTCTGTATTTGAACGAAATCGGTTTCTCGCCGCTTTTGACCGCTGCCGAGGAGGTGCACTTCTCACGGCTGTCACTGCGTGGCGACGCGGCTGCGCGCAAGCGCATGATCGAAAGCAATCTGCGCCTAGTGGTCAAGATCGCGCGTCGTTACATGAATCGTGGACTGGCCCTGCTCGATCTTATCGAGGAGGGCAACCTGGGTTTGATTCGGGCGGTCGAGAAATTCGATCCCGAGCGCGGCTTCCGTTTTTCGACCTATGCCACCTGGTGGATACGCCAGACCATCGAACGGGCGCTGATGAATCAGACCCGCACCATCCGTTTACCGATCCACGTTATCAAGGAGATCAATATTTACCTGCGTGCCGCGCGGCAGCTCGCGCAGAAGCTCGACCGCGAGCCCAGTCCGGAGGATGTTGCGACCTTGCTCGACCGCCCGCTAGAGGACGTCGAACGCATGCTTGGCCTGAACGAGCGTACCGCCTCGGTCGACGTGCCCGCTGAGCGCGATTCGGACCGCTCGCTCCTGGAAACCATCCCCGACGAGCACAACCGTGATCCCGCTACCGTGCTGCAGGATGAGGACGTGCAACGCCATTTAGAAGCTTGGCTGGCGCAACTCAACGACAAGCAGCGCGCGGTAGTCGAGCGCCGCTTCGGTTTGCATGGTCGTGAGATTGCCACCCTCGAGGAAGTCGGTAACGAGATCGGCGTGACGCGCGAACGGGTGCGTCAAATCCAGATCGAAGCCTTGCGCCGCCTGCGCCAGATCCTTGAGCGTGAGGGCTTTTCGGGCGATGCACTGTTTGCCGATCTGTGAGTGGCGCAGTGCGGTTTCAGAGCATGAACAGCGCGGCCATTACGACGCGGTCTTCGCTGACCAGAATATTGAACAGGCGACAGGCCGCGCCGGTGTCCATGGCCTCAAGCGCGACGCCCACGTTGGCCAGATGAACCGTCAGGCCATGATCGACGAAGTGCTGGCGCGCGCCGCTGCCGAGCAGGATGATTTCCGGGCGCAACGCGATCAGACGGTCAAAATGAGCGGGCACCAGTTGCTCGAAACGGGCAGGCAACAGGTCGGTGTGGATCTCCGCCGGCGTCACCACACAGGGTCTCTCGATGCGGGTCTCGCCTACGCGTATCCAACCCGGCCCGTAGGCCGCGATCGACAGCGATCCAGAATGCTGATCGAAATCTATTTTCATGAGCGTGATGTCAGGGCTTGCGAGTCTTTATTTTATGCGTTCATGGCCTGCCTGGGGCGAGTATCCAAGGATCGCGCTTGCCGGCCATGACAGTGGCAGGCGCACGGTCGGGGGACGGCGTTAGCGCGAGGGATCCCGCTGAAAATTTGAATATGACGATACAGGAAAGGGGTGTAGGCATGCGTATCATTCTGCTAGGCGGTCCCGGTGCGGGCAAAGGAACTCAGGGCGATCTGCTCTGCGCGCACTTCGGCATTCCAAAGATCTCGACCGGTGACATGCTGCGCGCCGCAGTGCGTGAAGGCACGCCGCTGGGGCGCGCCGCGAAAGGCATCATGGATGCCGGCGGACTGGTATCCGACGACATCATTCTCGGACTCATCCGCGCACGAGTGGAGAGGCCGGATTGCGCGCGCGGATTTTTGTTCGACGGCTTTCCGCGCACCATTCCGCAAGCTGAAGGACTCGCCGCAGCGGGTGTCGAGATCGACTGTGTGATCGAGATCGCGGTCGATGACGAGGAGATCGTGAAGCGCATGTCGGGGCGCCGTATCCATCAGGCGTCGGGTCGTTCCTACCACATCGTGTTCAATCCGCCGAAGGTCGCCGGCAAGGACGACTTGACCGGTGAAGATCTGATCCAACGTGACGACGATCAAGAAGCAACCGTACGCAAGCGTCTCGCTGTATATCACGATCAGACCAAGCCCTTGGTCGCGCTGTATTCGCGCGCCGCGCAAAACGATGTGCGGCTGCAATACGTGTCTGTCGATGGCATCGGCGAGGTCGATGCGATCAGTAAGACGATCATCAAAGCCATCAATGCCTGAGCTGCGTTTAAAGTTCTCAAGCGATGCTGCCGCCATCGTCTGCTGGCAACGCTGAGTGTTGTTCGATCAATTCAAAGCACATCATCATTCAAAAAAATTCTGCAATTGCATTGCAGTTATTTTTTTTGTGATGTATATAGGCCACTGTGGTGTTGCGTTATTAGTCTCAACCAATAGTTGAAGGGGGCCTGTACATGGCGAAGGCAAAGAAAAAAGCAGCGAAAAAGAAAGTAGCTGCAGTCACGAAAAAGAAAGTAGCTAAGAAGAAGGCACCTGCTGCGAAGAAGAAGGCAGCAAAGAAAAAGGTAGCAAAGAAAAAGGCTACCAAGAAAAAAGTAGCAAAGAAAAAGGCTACCAAGAAAAAGGCCGCTCGCAAAAAGGTAGCCAAAAAAAAGTAACGGCGCGCGACAGCCAACCTGACGAGCGAGAGCGGCTTGAAGCTGCCAAAGCAGAAGTCCGAGCCCGCCTTGCGATGCGCAGGGAGGCAGCCCGGCTAAGGAAGGCCGAGCAGACTAAGCGCGCTGCAATGAAGAAGGCTGTCGACACCTTTACAAGGAAGTGGGAACGGGACTACGACAGGAAGCATAAGACTGCCTGAAGATGTCCCGCTGCCAACGGCTGTGAAGACTGCACCGCCCACCCACCGGCTGGACGGCGCACCTCGACAGACTAGCGATTGAAGCCCTTCCTTGACGGGAAGGGCTTTTATTTTGGCTTGCTTTTAGCCGGTTTCCTGCGATTTTCCACGATTCGAGCGGTGGCCAAGAACAGCAAGAAGCGTGATCTCCCCAACGTCCGCCACGAGCCGCGACTCAAGCGAGCGATCGTGAAGGCGTTCGACCAGCCATCCAAATCATCGAAGCCTCCGCACCCGCCGGGTCCGCCGCGTTTCCGTCGCACGCGCTTCTTTCTTCGTCATCTGCTCATCTGGCTGGTGCTGGTCGGGCTGGCCTATTGGTTGTGGTTGGATCGCGAAGTCACCAGCGCCTTTGAGCACAAACAATGGGTGTTGCCGGCGCGGGTTTTTGCGCGCCCCCTTGAGCTTTATCCTGGCGCCAACGTGTCGCGTGAGCGACTCGTGCGCAAGCTCGATACGCTCGGCTATCAGCGGCTCACTGCGCCGAATGCGGTCGGTCAGTACGCCGTGAGCGATGACCAAGTTGAATTTTTTTCGCGTGGCTTCAAGTTCTGGGATTTTCCGGAAGCAGGACGCCACGTCGAGGTCAGGTTCGTCGCCGGCGTGCCGGCGACCGTGATCGACCGCGACAGCGGTCAGCCCATCGACCTCATGCGACTTGAACCGCCCGAGATCGGTCGCATCAATCCGCAGGACTTCGAGGACCGCAAACTGTTGGCCTTCGACGAGGTGCCGCAGCAGTTCGTGGCGGCACTGGTGGCGGTAGAGGACCGGCGCTTTTTCAAGCATCACGGCGTGGACTTCATCGGACTGGTGCGCGCCTTCGGCGTCAATCTGTTGGCGCAGCGCGTGGTGCAGGGCGGCAGTACGCTCACCCAGCAGCTGGTCAAGAATCTGTATCTGACCCATGAGCGCACCATGCTGCGCAAGATGAACGAGATGCTGATGGCGGTCTCGCTCGAGCGACAGTACAGCAAGCAGAAGATCATCGAGACCTACATGAACGAGGTGTTCCTTGGCCAGGATGGCAACCGCGCGATTCACGGCTTTGAATTGGCCGCGCACTTCTACTTCGCCAAGCCGCTCAGCGAACTCGACTGGCTGGAAGCGGCGACCTTGATCGGTATGATCAAGGGGCCGACGCTCTACGATCCGCGACGGCACCCTGAACAATCCAAAGCCCGCCGCGACGTCGTTCTGGGATTACTAGCCCACGCCAAGCTGATTGCGGAAGCCGACCTTGCTGGCTTGCGCAAATTGCCGCTCAAGCTGCGTGGCGGCGCCGACGGTGGCAATCATGAGTATCCTTCCTTCATGGCCCTGGTGCGGCGTCAGCTATCGCGCGAGTACAGCCCGCGCGACCTCGACGCCGCTGGACTGAATATCTTCACGACCCTCGACGTCGAAGTGCAGCAGTCGGCTGAAGCAGCCCTACGCAGCACGCTGCCGGATATAGAGAAGCGCATGCACAAACGCGATCTGCAAGGCGCCATCATCATCGTCGATCCGGCTAGCGGCGAAGTGTTGGCGATGGTCGCTGATCGCGATCCTGACTATGCAGGGTTTAATCGCGTCGTCGACGCACGACGTCCGATCGGATCGGTGGTCAAACCGCTGATCTATGCATTGGCCCTGGGCCAGCCCGGCCGCTTCTCCTTGCTGACACCGCTCAACGACACGGCCGTGACCTGGACCGGCCCCGATGGCAAGCGCTGGCAGCCGCAGAATTTCGACAAGCAGCAACACGGCACGGTGAGTCTGCTTTATGCCCTGACGCACTCGTTCAACCTGGCGACCGTCAATCTTGGCTTGCAGCTTGGCTTATCGCGTGTCACCGCTTATATGCAGCACCTGGGTGTGCCGGGCAAGTTGCCGCAGTACCCGTCAGTCCTGCTCGGTGCCGTCGAACTCTCACCGCTGGAATTGGCCGAGGTCTACACGGTCTTCGCCAATGATGGCTTTCGTGTGCCAGCGCGTGTCATCAACGCGGTGACAGATCAGAATCAGCGCAAGCTCAAGCGCTATGGGCTGGCGCTGCAACCGGTCATGGAGCCGGCCACGGCGGCCCTGATGCGCTACGCTTTGACGCGGGTGGTGGCCGAAGGTACCGCCATCGGACTGGCGGCCGCGTTGCCGGGCATTACACCCCTGGCCGGCAAGACCGGCACGTCCAATGACAGTCGCGACAGCTGGTTCGCGGGCTTCGGTGGCAATTTGCTCGGAGTCGCATGGGTGGGGCGCGACGACAACAAGCCGACGGGTTTGACTGGCGCCAGCGGCGCCATGCGGGTCTGGGCTGCGGCTATGAAGGGCGCAGCCATCACGCCGTTGGAACTGCAGTTGCCGGCCGAGGTGGGTTGGCAGAATGTCGATCTGCGTTCTAACACGGTACTGCCGGCGCAGTGTCCGATCGGGGTCGCGATGCCTATTCATCGCGACAGCCCGATCAATCGCGCGGCCGATTGCTCGCCCGCCGTCGCAATCCCCGCAGCGGATGCGGCGCCGTCGCGCGGCAGTGTGTTCGATCGACTTGAGGAGTTGTTGCATTGAAGATAAGCGTTGTGACGCGTGTTCTGCCACTGGCCCTGATGCTGGTCACGCTTGGCGGTTGCGCCAACCTTTTCGGCACGCCAGAAGAACCTGCACCGATCGAAGATCGCGCGCATCCGCGCGCCGCAGTTGCGCGTGCCGCGAGCACGACCGTAGCGAAAACCACGCCCTTGGCAGAGCAGCCACGCTTTGTCACCCGTCGACTGACGACACCGAGTGTGCCGCAGGGCGCGCGTGTCCTACCCGCACCGCAACTGGCTATGATCGACAAGTCGCCACAACCGCCGTTGTCGAGTGTGCCGGTGCTCACGCAGCCGCTATCGCCCGATGACCTCACTCCCGAGCGGTCCGATGAAGAGCAGACAAAAGCCGCTGACGTCCTGCCCGCTGCGCCAGCGCTGAGTCCCGCTGTGCAGAGTCTGGTAACGGCGGCTAACACTGCCGCTGCACAGCACAATTGGGATCAGGCGCAGGCCGCACTTGAACGCGCGGTCAAGCTTGCGCCGTCGAAATCGAGCGTGTGGCGGCAACTCGCCAACACCCATCTGCAAAGCGGTAACTTGGAACGGGCGCGCGAAGTCGCGCAACGTGCACTGTCGTTGGCCGCCGCCGACGGCCGCGAGAACGTCGCCGCCTGGCGACTCATCGGCGACATTGAGCAGGCGCGTGGTGATGCCAGTGCCGCCCAGCTGGCGCGCGCGACGGCGGCGCGGCTCACGCACTAGTACCGGCGCCAAATCGCGATTCAGCGCGAGGTGCCAGTCTTGGCGGCGGCGCGTGCGGCGTATTCGGGGCGCTTACTCAGCAAGTGCTCGGGCAGTTGCCCACGTACGGCATAGGCGAACGCGATGACCTGCGCGATCGCGACGAACAGCTGGTCCGGGATCTGCGTGCCGAGTTCCACGTCGGCCAACACTTCGATGAGTGCCGGCTCGTGATCGATGGGCACGTGGTGTTTGCGCGCGAGTTCGATGATGCGTTCGGCGGTTGCGCCGCGGCCCTTGGCGGTCACACGCGGTGCGCATTGGCCGTCCCAATGCAGCGCGACTGCGACAGTGACCGATTGTTCGTGGACCACTGCTCAGACCCGCTCGTTGATCAGCTGGCAGGCACCGACATGCGGCCGCGACGACACAGCGAGCGGCGCGATGAAGATTTGACTGACCGTGAGTCCAGCCGCTTTGAGGCCAAGCTCAAGCTCGCCAACGCGCTGCGCAAGCTGGTGGTTGAAGGTCGCATCGTTAGCACCCAGTCGCACGCTCAAGCTCTCACCGCTCAGCTGCAGACGGGCGCTGAATTCATGGCCGCCATCCAGGCGCAAATTGAGCGTGACACTGGTGCGCGCCACCGTTTCGCCGTCGGCCCGGCATTCTTCGCTGTCGACTTCCATGTGCAACAAATCGATATGGCCATCGCGTGTCACGGGCAGGTCGACAAGCAGCGGCAGGGTATTGCTCGGCGTGTTGGCGACGGTCTGCAACTGATTGGCTTCGAGGCGGGCAACCACGCTGTCGACCAGGGACTTGAGGTCGCGGTTGTGATGTTCGACGGAAGTGGCGGCGGGCAAGGCTGCGTCTAGCTCAGGGGCGACTGCTTGTTCCTGCATCGACGCTGCATGACGCGTAGTCAGCACCTGCTGTACGACATGCTCCAGTGCGTCGCGGGCGGTGGCCGGCAACGTCGCGAGGTCGGCGCCGACACGCGCGAATTGGGCACGTAAATCTTTGGCGACATCGGGTGTTGAGTTGTCCACTAAGGCATTCATCAGGCGCGATTCGGTCGCTACCACCACCTGTTCGAC
>JANMJF010000462.1:0-3518 GCA_031371245.1 Pseudomonadota bacterium
CTGGCTCCAGGACACCTTTTTTCCGCTCCACTCAAGAGTGGCCTGGCCCCAAATATCAAACGGGTCGCTTGCGCGGCCCGTTCGTTGACACTTGATATCGATACAACACAACCTGGCGTCGGTTTCCGCACAAAAAGCGTCGACACTCCATGCTGTTTATTTACTCATCTCCGGCGCTGGCGCCGCGGTTCCCCCCGCGCCGCTGACTGGCGGCATATCCACATTTAGGGAGCCGAAGCGCTTTTCGTATTCCTTCACCACGCCATCGAGCAACATGCTCAGGCGTTTGGCGGCATAGGGGCTGATTACGATGCGATCCGTCAGCTTGATCGTTACTTCCTTCTGCCCCCGATTCCACGCCTGGTTCATGCCGAAGAGCATGACGACTTCCTCGCGGGTGCTGGTGACGTTGCAGACATTGGCATACGCGCTCTTCATGCTCGAGTCGTCCCACTTGATCTTGGTGCCGCCAAGCTCGGTGGTGTTGGTATCCGCTGTTTCTTGACGATTAACTGCCATGGTCTTCGATTCCCCTGTTTGTCTATCTTGAAATTGGCGCGAAAATGCAATCTAGCCTTGCACCGCGCTCATAATATCGAGCAGTCATTAGGGCAACACTTATGTCGTCAATAACGACATCTCGGAGAATCTTGCAAGCGCGCGCATCTGTGAACAGTGAACATTATTTTCAAAGACTTGGCCACCGTGCGCGCTGCGGACATGGTGTTGGCATCGGGAACTCCGAATAATGGGTCAGCCAGATCCGCATGAACGCACGTTACCGGATATCAGCGGCTCGTGGCTTTCCCCGCCTTCGCGATCTTGCCCGCGTTCAGTGCGCCGCCCATCTTGTCGAACCTGGCACCATTATGATCATCCCCAGAGTCACCTTCACCGGACCCGATCGCTTTCGTAATGAAGTCGGTGAAATTTTGCGAGGATTTCGGCGAACTGCTGCCGAATGGTGAGAAATAGGAACCCAGGCTTCCGTGCAGCGGGTCATTCCAGTCGATAGCTCCGCCGCCGCTCGGTGCGTTAAACAAGCCGAGATCGAACGCCGGAAGGACGCTTGCCGATTTGCCGGTTGGAATTGCCAACCGCCGCAATATCTGCTCATCCGACGGCAGCGCCGGACGTTCGAGCAGTGCGGGACCGTCCATCAGATAGCGTACCCCCGAATCCAGATCGTCGTGCATGACCGCATAGATGCCGGCCTCGTCGTGCTCGAAGCCGAGTACGTGTCCCAGTTCGTGCGTCACGACAGTAAGCAGGTCCATGCGTCCGAAGGCGTTGCTCTGCCGTGAAGCACCGAGCGCGTTGTGATCGAGGCGGATCCGAAATTCGCTGTTATCGGCCGGGGACGCGTCGACGAACCAGCCATACCCTGCCGCATCTTCGTCCACCAGGATAGTCATGCCTTGTGTCTGGCCGAGCACCAATCCGCCGAAGACAGAAGTTGAAATCTGCACGTCACCGAGCAACGCCAGACGTGAATCGCCGGCGCCAAGCAGATTAGCCCAGCTTCCCTCGGCAGCCGCGAGCATTGAATCGAGGTCGGACAGGGTGAGACTCGACTGAGCTCCCGGGGTCATCGAAGGCGCTTGCGCGGCGACCATACTTTGGGCACCTGCAAATGCGCGATCGTTGGTCTTGACCGTCACCGAATCGAAAGACGTCTTGCCCTGGCTGGATAGCAGACCAAAATTCCCATCCAGCGTCACGCCGTTAAATACAAATCCGCCGACTACGGCGCCATTTAAACTGACATTGACACTGGTAGCCTTCAGCGACAGGGAAAGGGTGTAGTCGATACCCGTGTCGATCGTTTTGCTGAAGCTTGCGTCGATCTTGAGTCCGCCTTTCGGGCTGACATGGCCGATGTAAACCTTGTCTGCCGCAGCATCGATGGTCACGAACTTGTAATCGTTATCGGCATAGCGATCGAACACAAATCCGCCCGCGCCCGTGACTTTGAGTTTGCCGGAAAGATCGAGGATCGCGTTGTTTTCAAGACCGCGGCCAATGTTGAGATCAATCAGGCTGTAGGCTCGGCCACCCACCGCCGCCGTGCCTTCGTAGCGACCGCCAACACCTTGCCACGAGCCTGACTTTGCGCCGTCGAACAACGTACCCACCACGCCTGTATCGAACAGATCGGTCTGCTGCAGCGTATAGGCTGGCGGCACGCTCTGCACGACCACGTTATCGAACGATCCACGCGAGTTATCGGAACCCAGGCCCAACATACCTTGATTGAGGCCATAGCCCACTCCATCGATCATGCGCTTGCCAAACGTGTAGTTCATGATGCTCGTGTTATTGACAATCAAGGTGACGTTGGTACCGTTAACGTTAAGCCCCATGTTGTAGGAAACTCCAGCTTTCAGTTGCGCGGGCGCGTCCTTGACCACATGCCAGCCGGAGGCATTGTGATAACCGATCTCAAGCTTGTTGGTAGAAATATTCATACCTGCGAACTTGAAATCGGTCTTGTCAAAGTAATCAAAAATCAGGTAGGAATTCGCCTTCCAGCCCGCCGTGGCTTTTTCGACCGTGATAGAAGCCAGGAACTCGTAGTAGCTGGGCAATTGCTCGTCAAGCGTAAACACTCCAGTGGCGTCCTTACCCAGTGACGCTGCACTTACCTGCAGTGCGCCACTGCTCACTGTGAACGAACCACTGTCTACGGCAAAGCCGGACAGCGTGCCATCGTTGAAGGTTGCCGAACGCAACACATCGCGCTTGCCACCCGGAATATTGCCCGCCTGAGGATCGGCCGGTGCGCCAGTCTGATCCCCCCAGGCGAAGTCTTTCTGCAGCACGAGACCCAGCTCGCCATAAGGCTCGCCGTTTCGTGACGGGATCGGGTCGTTGCTGGTCGGCACCGGCGGCGTCCCACCGATCGCATCGCTGTACCGCGTGGGATCGGCGCCGTCTCCCGCAGAGAGCGCATACAGGAACTCGTGCAGATGCGGCATCAAGGTGCGACTGACGGAAGCCTGCCCGAATGGAGCATACGGCACCAGGAAACTGTTGTACTCGCCCACCCAATCGATCAAGCGATCGCCGCCGGTATTGCCGATCAGTATGTCGCGTCCCGCGCCGCCGTAGGCGCGATCCTCGTAGTACGGGTGCGTGTCGGGCGATTCGTTGTCGTATAACGCCGCCACGCCCGCAGTTTCGGTATGCAGATTATCGTCGGCATTCAGGTAGTCATTGCCCCAGCCACCGGACAGATCGTCGCGCCCGGTGCCCCCCACCAACCAGTCGTTGCCGAGATCGCCGAAGATCGCGTCCTTGCCGTCGTCGTTGACTTGGGGATAGTTTTCGGTCTGCTGCCCTGTGGCTTTCGGCACCGTGCCAGCCGGCCGGACGACACCTTCGTTCTCGTTGAAGTTGAGCAGGAATTCACCCACGGTAACGCCAGTTTCGCCCTTGTATGCAGTACCCACGGGCGCCAGTACATTCGTGGAGGTCAGAATGATCTGAATCTCCCGCCGGGGATCGAACTCGTCATA
>JANMJF010000472.1:0-2902 GCA_031371245.1 Pseudomonadota bacterium
AGTCTCCTACTTCAGGCTGCGGCGGTGGACGCGAGAAAGTCCTGCGCAAAACGCTGCAGCACCCCACCGGCCTCGTAGACCGACACTTCTTCCGCCGTGTCGAGGCGGCAGGTCACTGGCACTTCCACACGTTCACCATTGTTGCGATGAATGACCAGCGTCAGATCGGCACGCGGTGTGCGTGTGCCTTCGACGTCATAGGTCTCGGTGCCATCGAGGTGCAAGGTCTTGCGGTTGACACCAGGTTTGAACTCCAGCGGCAACACGCCCATGCCTATCAGATTTGTGCGATGAATACGCTCGAAGCCTTCGGCGACGATGGTTTCTACACCGGCGAGACGCACGCCCTTGGCCGCCCAGTCACGCGAACTGCCCTGACCATAATCGGCGCCCGCAATAATGATCAGCGGCTGCTTACGATTCATATAAGTCTCGATCGCTTCCCACATGCGCATGACCCGGCCTTCGGGCTCGACCCGCGCGAGCGAACCCTTCTTGACCTTGCCATCGACTACCGCCATCTCGTTGACCAGCTGCGGGTTGGCAAAGGTCGCGCGTTGGGCGGTCAGATGATCGCCGCGATGGGTCGCATAGGAATTGAAGTCCTCTTCCGGCAAGCCCATCTTCGCCAGATACTCACCAGCGGCACTGTCCAACAGAATGGCGTTCGACGGCGAGAGGTGATCGGTGGTGATATTGTCCGGCAGCAGCGCCAGCGCACGCATGCCCTTCATGGTGCGTTCGCCGGCCAGCGCACCTTCCCAATAAGGCGGTCGGCGAATATAGGTACTCGGCGCACGCCAGTCGTACAAGGGGCTGACCTTTTTCGCTGCCCCGCCCTTCTGTTCGAACATCGGAATGTAGACTTTGCGGAACTGATCTGGCGTCACGCTCTTGGCGACAATGGCGTCGATTTCGGCATCGGTCGGCCATAGGTCCTTGAGCATGATCGGCCGGCCATTGGCATCGTTACCAAAGGAGTCCTTCTCGATATCGAAACGGATGGTGCCGGCCAAGGCATAGGCCACCACCAGCGGTGGCGAGGCCAGGAAGGCCTGCTTGGCATAGGGATGAATGCGACCGTCGAAGTTGCGATTGCCGGACAAGACGGCTGTGGCGTAGAGATCTCTGTCAATGATCTCCTGTTGGATTTTCGGATCCAGTGCGCCGGACATGCCATTACATGTGGTGCAGGCGAAGCCCACGATGCCGAAACCGAGCTTCTCCAGTTCAGACTTCAGGCCCGCCTCTTCCAGATACAGCGCAACGGTCTTGGAACCGGGTGCCAGCGAACTCTTCACCCATGGCTTGCGCGTCAGGCCGAGACGGTTCGCATTGCGCGCCAGCAAGGCGGCCGCAATCACATTGCGTGGATTGGAAGTATTAGTGCAGCTCGTAATCGCCGCGATGATCACCGCGCCATCGGGCATCTGGCCCGGCACGTCTTGCCACTTGCCGGCAATGCCCTTGGCAGCGAGATCGGTGGTCGACACCCGTGCATGGGGATTGCTCGGGCCGGCCATGGTGCGCACCACGCCAGTCAGATCAAAGCTCAAGGTCCGCTCATAGACAGCCGTCTTCAAACTGTCGGACCACAGACCCGCTTGTTTGGCATACATCTCAACCAGCATGACCTGTTCGCTGGCGCGACCGGTGAGCGTCAGATAGTCGAGCGTCTGTTGGTCGATGGAGAACATCGCCGCCGTCGCGCCATATTCCGGCGCCATATTGGAAATGGTCGCGCGATCGCCGAGCGTCAATGAGGATGCGCCCACGCCATGGAACTCAAGATAAGCGCCGACTACTTTTGATTGGCGCAGGTACTCGGTCAGCGCCAGCACGAGATCGGTGGCCGTGATGCCCTCTTGTAGTTTGCCGGTCAGCTCAACCCCGACGATCTCCGGCAGTCGCATCCACGAGGCACGGCCGAGCATCACATTCTCCGCTTCCAGACCACCCACGCCGACCGCAATCACACCCAGTGCATCGACGTGCGGTGTGTGGCTGTCGGTACCGATGCACGTATCGGGGAAGGCTACGCCATCGAGCACCTGGATGACCGGCGACATCTTCTCCAGATTGATCTGATGCATGATGCCGTTGCCGGCCGGAATGACCACCATGTTGTCGAAGGCGAGCTTGGTCCAGTTGATAAAGTGAAAGCGATCTTCGTTGCGACGGTCTTCGATGGCGCGGTTCTTCTCGAACGCTTGGCGGTCGAAACCGCCGTACTCGACCGCCAGCGAGTGATCGACAATCAACTGCACCGGCACCACCGGATTGACCTTGGCTGGGTCACCGCCTTGATCGGCAATGGCGTCACGCAGGCCGGCCAGATCGACCAGCGCGGTCTGGCCGAGAATGTCGTGACACACGACACGGGCCGGGAACCACGGCAAGTCGAGATCGCGTTTGACCTCGATAATCTGCTTAAGATAAGCGGTGATCATCGCCGGGTCAGCGCGCGACGCACGATGTTCTCGGCGTGCACGCGCGCGGTGTAAGGCAGCTTGTCCCAGCCGCCCGGCTGAATAGTGTTGACGGCGGCGCGTGTGTCGAAATAATCGAGCGTGGTGCCGGGCAGTGGCTTGCGATAGTCGGAATTCATGATGCTGGCATGCTCTGCTTATTTGCGGTTCTTGAGCGGCACGAATTTCTGATCTTCCGGACCGACGTAGTTGGCACTCGGGCGGATAATCTTGCCGTCGATGCGTTGTTCGATGACGTGGGCTGACCAGCCGGCGGTGCGCGCGATGACGAACAACGGTGTGAACATGGCGGTCGGCACCCCCATCATGTGATAGCTCACCGCGCTGAACCAATCGAGGTTAGGGAACATCTTCTTCACGTCCCACATCACCGCTTCCAGACGCGCGGCGATGTCGTACATCTTCATGTTCTG
>JANMJF010000475.1:0-1935 GCA_031371245.1 Pseudomonadota bacterium
CGGCAGCAGCGACCAGCGCGGGTCGTCGTAGTGATACAGACGATTGACCGCGCGCACCAGGCTGGGAATATCGCGCGTGCCGCCGTAGCCCGGCGTGGTCGCCATGAAACGTGAGAAGTCCTCCATCAAATGCACCGCGTCGGGCTGTTTGATACGGTCGCGTTCGTGAGATTCGAAGTAAATACTGAGTTGGCTGGCGCCCGCAAATTGACCGGCGATATGGCGCGCACTGACGTTGTATTCCGCGTCCTGGAAAAGGATGGGCGAACCCGGCTGCTCCTCACCGATCAGCGTCTCGCGTCCCCACACGAGCGACAGCGCCAGCACTAGCAAGGTCACGCCGAATACGGGTCTGGCGCCGCGCGGCGAGGTTAGAAACAGCGCCAGTGTCGCCATCGCCTGGGCATAGACATGTTTGTGCAGCGCGACTTTGCTGACGCTCGGGGCCGGCAAGCACGACAATACCAGCGGCACCAGCACCACCACCGTAATGAGATTGCTGAATGACCAGAACGCGGCGAAAACACCGAGCTTGGCGATCATCGGAATGGACGACACCGTCAACACCAGCAGGCCGGCGACATCGGTAAAGATACCTACCGAGGCCGGCACCAGCAGTTCACCCATGCACACTCGCACCGCCGCCTCGCGCTTGTGCCCGACGCGAATTTCATCGTGATAGCGCTCCATCATCTGCACACAATGGCTGGCGGTGCGCGCTGAGATCACCATTGGCACCACCAGAATCAAAGGGTCGAGGTTGTAGCCCAGCCAACCGACCATGCCGAGTCCCCACAGGCTGGACATGAGCGTGCCGAGCAGCGGGATCAACACCCCGCTCACACTGCGGAAATGCAGGAACAGCAGCCCCACCAGCACCGCCAGCGTCACGCCGAAAATCACCCACAACTCATCGGCGTAGTGAAAGATCCAGCCCTTCAACATCGGCTCACCGGCGACGTAAAGGCGCGTCTTGCCGTCGGCCTCGACGGTGCGTTTCAGCGCCTGAAGGCGGGTGAAAATGGTGTGGTAATCGAGGCGCTCTTCATCGAAGCCGGCCACTATCAGCGCCGCGCGGCCATCGGTCGCGACATAGGTGCCGAACACCACGTCATTGTTGAAGGCTTCCTCGCGCAGACGCTTGAGCCCATCGGCATCGCGCGGAATATCGAGCGGCAGCACCGCTTCGGATTTGATGGTGCCGCCGGCGGTGGTGCGCACGCGGCGTATCTTGTTGTGGGCGATGCTCGCGACCTGGTAGTGATTGACGCCGGGGATCCTGTCCACTTGATCCGTCAGATAACGAATCTTGTCCAAGGTCTCGTGACTGAAGATGTCGCCTTCGCCCGTCACTGCCAGCGACATGGCGACGATATTGGCGCCGCCGAAGGTCTGCTTCATGCGGTTATAGGTCTGGATGTAAGGATGCTGGGCCGGCAGCAGATCGGCGAAACGCGAATAGACCTCGAGCCGTGGCAAGGCGGCGGCCAGTACCAGGGTCGGCAACACGATGAAAAACAAAGTCACTGCGCGATGCTCCAGGCACCAGTGCGCGATGCGCTGCGGGCGCGTGGCAGGGATGGGTAAGGGCACGATAACCTCGTCTGTCGAACGCGTGGGCGGCGCGGTGTTACCCTAAGCCACCCTCCACCACCCCACAACCGACGGCCGCAACGCCATGAATGCTGAGCCCCACACGCGCGCCCTTGAGAGCCTGCACTTCGACAATCGCTTCGTCGCGCAACTGCCCGGTGATCCGATCCCGGATAATCATCGGCGCGCGGTCGAGGGCGCCTGTTACTCCTACGTCACGCCGACGGCGGTCGCGCGCCCCAGCCTGGTGGCCTATACCCACGAGGTCGCGGCGCTGCTCGATCTCAGCAACGCTGAGTGCGAGCGCGCGCTGTTCACCGAGGTCTTCGCCGGCAACCGTCT
>JANMJF010000595.1:0-3654 GCA_031371245.1 Pseudomonadota bacterium
GAATGGTAATTTGCTGGTGCGCGGCGAGAAGCGCCTGAATCTCAATCAGGGCAACGAGTACATCAAGATTTCAGGCATGGTCAGGGCGGTCGACATCGGCACCGACAACTCGGTGCTGTCGACCAAGATTGCCGATGCCACGATTGTCTATAGCGGTGACGGCGCCAACGCCGACTCCAGCAAAGTCGGCTGGCTGGGGCGTTTCTTCATGAGCGCAGCCTTTCCATTCTGAGCCTCGATCATGACTCCCACATCCCACCAATTCTCGCCGCTGCGGAGCATCAAGACCATGACCCGATTACGCATCCTCGCGCTCGCCTTGTTGTGCGCAACAGCCAATGTCAATGCCGAACGCATCAAAGACCTCGCGCAAGTGGCCGGCGTGCGCGACAACCAATTGCTGGGTTACGGACTGGTGGTGGGGCTGGACGGCACCGGCGACCAGACGTCGCAGACGCCGTTCACCGTGCAGAGTATCCGCAATATGCTCACGCAGATGGGCGTGACGGTGCCGGCGAACGTCAACCCCCAGTTGAAGAACGTCGCGGCCGTGATTGTGCATGCCACGCTGCCGCCCTTTGCCAAGGCCGGTGCGACTATCGACATCACGGTGTCGTCGATGGGTAATGCCAAGAGTCTGCGCGGTGGCAGTCTGATCATGACGCCCTTGAAGGGCGCCGATGGCAATGTTTACGCGATGGCCCAGGGCAATCTGGTGGTCGGCGGTTTTGGTATCGAATCAAAGGACGGCTCAAGCATTACCGTCAATGTGCCGAGCGTCGGGCGTATACCCAATGGCGCTACCGTCGAGCGCGAAGTGGCGACGCCCTTCGCCCAGGGCGACTACCTGACCTTGAACTTGCATCGTCAGGATTTCACCACCGCTACGCGCATGGCGCAGGCCATCGACAAGACCCTCGGTGGCCAGTCCGCCACTGCGCTCGATGCCTCTTCGGTGCGGGTATTGGCGCCGGCCGATCCGACCCAGCGTGTGTCCTTCATGTCGCTGGTCGAGAACATCGAACTCAATCCCGGCGATGCGCCGGCCAAAGTGGTGGTCAACTCCCGCACCGGCACCGTCGTGATCGGCAACAAAGTTACGGTCACCGCCGCCGCCGTCACCCATGGCAGTCTAACCGTCACCATCAGCAATGATCCGATAGTCAGCCAGCCGGGGCCGCTGTCCGGCGGTCAGACCGCCGTGGTCGATAAACAGAACATCAGCGTCGAGCAAAAGAAGAACCGCATGTTCCTGTTCAATCCAGGCGTGTCACTCGATGAAATCGTGCAGGCGGTGAACGGTGTGGGCGCCGCGCCGGGTGATCTGGTGGCGATTCTTGAGGCCTTGAAAGAAGCCGGTGCGCTGCGCGCCGAACTCATCGTCATCTAGTTCTCACTCTCGCCGCCGTGACCGTATTTCGACGGTCGCGGCTTGCCGCATGTGCGGCAGCCTTTGCCACCTGCCAGCTCCGTTTACCTTTTCAGCGCTGCACTTTCGAGCTTGCACGCATCTGGCATTGCTTGTGCATTGTGCCAGTCATGAGCGACCAACCCAGCAAGCCTATCTCCGACAACAGCGCGGGCGGTTATGTCGATTTCACGCGTTTCAGCTCGATGCGCAGCCGCGCTCACCGCGACGGTGATGGCGCCATGCAACAGGTCGCCGACGAATTCGAAGCGATGTTCGCCGAACTGATGTTGAAAGCCGCGCGTGAGTCCGATAGCGGCGAAGGGTTGTTCAATTCGAGTGAACTCGACACCTATCACGAGCTGCTCGACGGCCAGCTCGCGCAAGCGCTGGCCAAGAGTCAGGACTTCGGTTTTGGCAAGATGTTGAGCCAGCAGTTCGCGGGTGTGCTGGCACAGGCCAAGGCCCGCGCCGGTGAGGGCGGCACCAGCGTGTTGCCGACCATCGAAATCTTGAAGCGCATCGAAACACCGCTGCGCGGTGGCGTGACGATGTTGCCGCCGGCCCTGCGTGAGAGCGCATTGCGCCAGCGCGCCGAGGTGTCGGGCGATCGCCAAGCCTTCATTGACGAACTCGCGCCTATCGCGCAATCGGCGGCCGGTTCTCTCGGCGTCGTACCGCGCGCGCTGATGGCCCAGGCTGCGCTCGAGTCGGGCTGGGGCAAACATGTGATACGCATGCCTGACGGTTCGAGCTCACATAATTATTTCGGTATCAAGGCCAGTGCCGACTGGCAGGGCGCGGTGGTCAAGGTCGCGACCACCGAGTACATCGGTGGTCGAGCACTCAAGGTCAACGCCAACTTTCGCGCCTACCCCGATGCCAAGAGCGCGTTCAGCGATTATGTCGATTTCATCGCGCGTAACCCGCGCTACGAACAAGCCCTGGCCCACGGTGCCAACGCTGCTCAATACGCACGTCAGCTGGAAGCGGCAGGTTATGCCACCGATCCCAACTACGCCAACAAGATCATGGCCATCCTGTCCGGTGACGGATTCGATGACGCCAATGCCAAGTCTCGCCAAGTGAGCAACTGACATGTCCGGAGATACCTTCAACATCGGTTTATCGGCGCTGCTGGCTTCGCAGCGCGGCCTGGCCACCACCGGCCACAACATCGCCAACGTCAACACCGACGGTTACAGCCGCCAGCGCGTCACGTTCGAGACTCGCCAACCACAGTTCGTGGGCGTTGGCTTCGCCGGCAAGGGCGTCGATATCAAGTCGATTACGCGCATGGCCAACGACTTTCTGGTCGAGCAATTGCGCCTCTCGACCTCAAACCAGGTGCAGGCCGATAAGACCGTCGAGCTCGTCGACCAGGTCGATGCCCAGATTGGCGACGCGCTGGTTTCGAGCGGCATCCAGTCCTTTTTCAATGCCGTTGGCGACGCCAATAACGACCCGCGTTTGATGGCGCCCCGCCAGGTGGTGGTCGAAAGCGCGCGTGCCACGGTGTCGCGCTTTGGCGAGCAGGAAGAGCAGTTGAACGGCCTGTCGCGCAGCATCAATCGCCAGATGGCGGGTGTCGTCGATAAGGTCAACACGCTGACCTCGTCATTGGCGAGACTCAATAAGGACATCGCGCTGGGTGCGGGTCTCGCTACCGGCACGCCGCCCAACGATCTACTCGATAAGCGCGATCAGATGCTCGTCGATCTTTCCAAGCTGGTCGGCGTGCAGACCCAGAGCCGCGCGGACGGCATGGTCAATGTCCTGATCGGCGATGGTCAGTTGGTGGTCACGGGCGGCACGGCCGAAGCCTTGCAGGTTGCCGGCAATCCGCTAGACGCCTCGCGCACCGAGATTGCCTTCAAGGTCGGCAATGCGCAGACCCAGATCACTGGTGCTGTCAGCGGTGGAGAGCTGGGCGCGTTGGTGTCGTTTCGTGACCAGACGCTGGATCCTGCGCGCAATGCCATCGGACGCCTGGCCGCGACCTTTGCCATGAGCATGAACGCTCAGCACCGCAAGGGCATGGACCTGCGCGGTGCCTTGGGCGGGGACATGTTCAGCATCCCGCCACCGGTGGTGAATTCGCCGGCCACCAATAGCGGCTCGGTAAGTGTCGCCTTTGATACCAGCAATGTCGGCGGACTGAGCAATTCCGACTATCGGCTGACTTTTGACGGTCCCAATTTCACGCTCCTGCGGCAGCTCGATGGCGTCAGCCAGACCCTCAGTGG
>JANMJF010000646.1:0-1937 GCA_031371245.1 Pseudomonadota bacterium
GAAGCGATCGCGCTGACCCAGTACGCCGGCTGCACGACCGCCGAGGCGGCGGCCTGGCTGGGTATTTCCGAAGCGGCACTCAAGGCCCGT
This sequence comes from Pseudomonadota bacterium, assembly GCA_031371245.1. Classification (GTDB taxonomy): domain Bacteria; phylum Pseudomonadota; class Gammaproteobacteria; genus JADJYF01. The sequence continues at coordinate 91 of JANMJF010000646.1, forward strand.
CTGCGACGTGGCCTGCTGGCGATCCGCCGTGCGCTCGAAGCCGAAGGACTACCGACATGAATGCCGCACGCCAACGACTGATAGCCGAACTCAGCGCCGATCTGCGCCCGGTGCCGAAGCCCGCCGGCAGCGCCGCCGTGGTTGCCCTGTGGTTATTCGGCGCCGGCGCGTTCAGCGTCCTAGTGCTGCTGCTGGACGGGCCGTTTCGCACGGGCAGCCTGCACCAACTCGCCGTCTCGCCGCGTTTTCTCCTCGAAAATCTGCTCGGCGTCGTGACCATCGCGGCCTTGGGCAGGGCCGGTCTGCGCCTCGCCATTCCTACCATCACGCCGCTGCGTGCACGGGTGGTCTGGCCGCTGGTCCTGCTGGTGGCATGGTTGGCGCTGTATGCCTATGGGTTTCATGCGCCGAGTCTGCCGCCATCGATGGACGGCAAGCGTCCCCATTGTGTGCTGGAAGCGGCCGTGGTCGGCCTGCCTGCGCTGCTCTGGGGGCTGTGGCTGGCGCGCCGCTGGTGGCCCTTGCACGGCGCTTGGACCGGCTGCCTTCTCGGCTTGGCGGCGGGTGCCATGCCGGCTCTGCTCATGCAGCTGGCCTGCATGTATACCCCCAGCCATATCTTTCTCTATCACCTTTTGCCGGGCCTCGCGCTCGGTGGGGTTGGGGCGCTGGCCGGCAGCTGGGTATTACGCGAACGTTGAAGCGGGTTGGGCTGCGACGCGCAAAGTTTTGCGCGCAGCATCGATTCGAGGCTGACCTGCGTATTAGTGCATGGAGCCCGGCGTTCGTGTCTTCCTGGCGCGACGTGGGTTTGCCCATTCAACACTCAGGAGTAGCTTTACCATGCGATTGATCCAGACCTTTTTTGCCGCCGCCATCGCGGCAAGCCTGCCATTGACCAGCCAGGCTGCCGTCGTGCAGCTCAAAGTCAGCGTCGAAAACCTAGCCCCGCAAAACAGCGTCAGCTTTGCGCCCTTACGCGTCGGCTTCCACAGCGGTGTGTTCGATGCTTTTAATATTGGCCAGGTGGCCAATGCCGCTATTATTTCTGTCGCCGAAGGCGGCAGTGGCGCGGCCTGGTTCCCGGCTTTTGCCGCCGCCGATCCGGGCGCGATTACCGGCACCGTCCTGCCCAACCCGGCCGGGCCGCTGCTGCCAGGCCTGAGCGGTACTAACACCTTCACTATCGATACCGATGTGAATCCCTTTTTTACCTTCGCCGCGATGGTGGTGCCGAGCAACGATTTTTTTATCGGCAATGACTCACCGACGCGTTTCCGTTTGTTCGATGCCGCTGGCAATCTTGTCATCAACGACATACTGCAACGGGCTCGCGATGTGTGGGACGCGGGTTCGGAGATCTTCGATCCGGCCGCGGCGGCTTTCGTTGGCAACAACAATCTGCGCGCCGATCAGAATTCGGTGGTGGCCTTCAATTTCGCTGAACTGGCGGCCTTCAATGGTCTGTTGACCGCAGCCGGCTACAACTTCAACAGTCAGCTCAGCGCCAATAGCGATATCTACCGCATCTCGTTTGCGGTGGTGCCGTCGCCGGTGCCGCTGCCGGCCGGCCTGTCCTTACTGGTGGGCGGTATCGGCGCGCTGGGCGCCGTGGCGCGTCGACGCAAGGCCTGATCGCGAGACGCAAGTCCAGTCGGCGTCACGCACTGACGTCGACTGGGCAAGCGCCCGTCACCTCGCAGCGACGGTAGGCGGACTTGATGTAGATGTCCGAAATCAATTTGCCGTTCCACACATAGCAATAGTGGGGGCCTTGCACCACCGGCGCGATGGCGCGCGGTTTGAAGACCGCCACGCATTCGCCACCGCGGTCGCGCACGCTGTCA
>JANMJF010000670.1:0-5122 GCA_031371245.1 Pseudomonadota bacterium
TGACGGTCGCATCGTGTTGAGCGTGCTGCGTGTGATCGGCGCACGCATCGAAACCAGCATACATATCGGCGGGCCGCTCAGCGATCACAAGGGCATCAACCGTCAGGGCGGCGGGCTCTCGGCACCGGCCCTGACACCCAAGGATCGCGAAGACCTTGTGCACGCGCTGGCCCATGGCGCGGACTATATTGCAGTGTCGTTTCCACGCACGGCCGAGGACATCGACAACGCACGGCGCTTGATCCATGCAGCCGGTGGCAGCGCCGGCATCATCGCCAAGATTGAACGGGCCGAAGCCCTGATTCACGCCGAGGAAATCATTACCGCCAGCGATTGCATCATGATCGCGCGCGGCGATCTGGGCGTGGAGATCGGCGACGCGCGACTACCGCCGGCGCAGAAGATGTTGATCGCGCTGGCCCGTCGCCGGCACCGCAGCGTGATCACCGCCACGCAGATGATGGAATCGATGATCGAGCACCCGCTGCCGACCCGCGCCGAAGTCTTCGATGTCGCCAATGCAGTATTGGACGGCACGGATGCGGTGATGCTGTCGGGCGAGACCAGTGTCGGTGCCTATCCAGACAAAGCCGTCGAAGCGATGTCGCGCATCTGCCAGGGCGCCGAACAGGAATGGAGCGACCCACAGTCTTCGGTACTGCCCGATGTCAACTTCGAACGCATCGACCAGGCTATCGCGATGTCGGCCATCTACTGCGGCAACCGCATCGGCGTGAAAGCCATCGCCGCGCTGACCGAATCAGGCGCAACACCGTTATGGATGTCGCGCGTCAACACCGCTATTCCGATTTTCGCGATGGCCAGAGAGGCCACCACGCTGCGCCGCATGACTCTCTATCGCGACGTGGTACCCGTACAGTTCGACGTCACCGCCATCCATTACAACCAAGTCACGCACGAAGTATTGCGCGTGCTGAAATCACGTGGCGTGGTGGCCGATGGCGATCGGGTCATCATCACCAAGGGTGATAGGCACGGCCATGCCGGTGGTACGAATGGACTGACGATCGTCACGGTCGGAGATTACCTGCCACCGGCGGACTAAGGTCACGCTCAAGCGGTCAGCCGCGTCAGCGCTTCGCGATACTTGGCCGCAGTCTTGTCGAGAATTTCACTCGGCAATTTGGGCGCGGGCGCCTGCTTGTTCCAATCCAGAGTTTCGAGGTAGTCGCGTACGAACTGCTTGTCGAAGCTCGGCGGGCTTACACCGATCTGATATTCGTCGGCCGGCCAGAAGCGTGAAGAGTCGGGGGTCAACACTTCGTCGATCAAGACCAGTTCGTCCTTGGCATCCAGGCCGAACTCGAACTTGGTGTCGGCAATGATGATGCCCTTGGTGCGCGCGAAATCGGCAGCGGTCTGATAAATCTTGATGCTCACATCACGCACCTGCTCGGCACGCGCACGACCGAGTAGCTGACAGGTGCGCTCGAAATCGATGTTCTCGTCGTGCTCGCCCAGCTCGGCCTTGGTCGAGGGCGTGAACAAAGCCTGCGGCAATTGTTGCGCTTGTTGCAGGCCGCTCGGCAGCGCGATGCCACACACGTGGCCGGTCTTCTGATAATCCTTCCAGCCCGAACCGATGATGTAGCCACGCACGATGGCTTCGACCGGCAGCGGGCGCAGCTTGTCGACGACAATGGCGCGGCCCTCGACGGTGGCACGCTCGGCGGCGTCCGGCAGTACATCGGCCAAGCTCAGCTTGGCGAGGTGATTGCGGATCACACCCTGCATGCGCGCGAACCAGAAGTTCGAGAGTGTGGTCAACACCGCGCCCTTGCCGGGCACCGCATCGCTCAGCACGACGTCGAAGGCCGAGATGCGATCGGTGGTCACGATTAACAGGTGCTGCTCGTCCAGCGCGTAAATGTCGCGCACTTTGCCACGCTGGATCAGGGGCAAACTGGTGAGTTTTGATTCGTAAAGGACCGCTGTGGTCATGCCTGCCTGCTCGGCTGAAAGGGGCGCGTATTCTGCCCAATGACACCGCGAAAGGCCACCAAAAGCCGGCGCGGGTTAGGACGCGGGAGGCTGGGCGCGCGGCATCGCCAGACGCGGCACATCGCCGGCCGTGCCCATGGCACGGGTGATCAACCAGTGCTTAAGCGGCACGATGCGCTGGGTGATATTCATGCCCAAGCCGCGCGCCTGACGGGTCAGCGCGGCGTCGCGCTGGAACAGGCGATGCAGTCCATCGGTCACAGTCGTCATGGCCAGCGTCTCGCTCTTGCGCCAGCGCTCGAAACGGCGCAGCGCGCCGGCCGACGGCCAGGTGGCGGTGCCGGCGGGACCGAGACACTCGACCAACGCCGCAGCATCCATGAGACCCATATTCAAACCCTGGCCGGCGAGCGGATGCATGAGATGGGCAGCATCGCCGAGCAATACGCAGCGACCATCGACCATGCGTGCGGCATGGGCGCGTGCCAAGGGCCAAGCAGCGCGCGCACTGACCCGGGTGAGTGCGCCCAGACAGTCCTCGAAACTCTCGCGCAGCGCGCCACCGAACTGAGCGTCGTCACTAGCCATGAGTGCAGCGGCGCGCTCGTCATTGCACGACCATACAATGGCGCACTCACGCGGCGCCGCCAGCGGCAGAGCGGCCAGCGGCCCGGCCGCCAGAAAACGCTGACGCGCGACGCCGCCATGGGGGCGGGCAAAGGCGACATTGCAGACGATGGCGCTCTGACGATAGGACACGTGGACCTGTTCGATACCGGCCGCTGCGCGCACTTGCGAATGGGCACCGTCGGCGCCGATCAACAGCTGCGTGCGCAGCCGACTACCGTCGTCGAGAGTCACATTGACCGGTGTGCCGGCCGCGAAACCACTCAGGGCGCGACGCTGCACGCTCACACCAGGACGGCTCGCAAGGCTCGCCGCCAGCGCTGCGATTAGGTTCTGATGTTCGACGATGTAACCCATCGCGCCGCGATGGGTGGGCGGCGCAGTGAACTCGAGTCGGCCGTGCGAACCGGCATCCCACACTTGCATGGTATCGAAACGACCGATGCGTTCATGGACCAGCGGTGCCCAGGCGCGCGCCGCCTCCAGCACCCGGCGTGCGGCCGGTGTCAGCGCATAGGTGCGCAGAGCGGTGTCACCCGCAGGCGCTGTGCGATCGAGCTGCGGTTCGAGCAGGCACACGCTGTAGCCGCCATCGTTCAGCAGCGCGGCGGTGACGAGACCAACCACACCGCCGCCGGCGATGACGACATCGAAAATCATGGCCGCACGGCGGCGGTGGAGCGCGCCAGGGCGGCGAGGCCGCTGGCTTCATGGATGAAACGCTGCTTGGTGGCAGGACTCAGATCCGCCAGCGTCAAGGCCAGGCGCCGCGTCACGGTGAGCGGCCAGAGCCGCGAACGGAAACCTTGCGCCAACAGATCCGTGAAGCCGACCGTACGACGGTGATCGGGTGCACGGGCGGCGGCGTAACGCTCAAGCAGCGCCGCCTTGCCGGCATCGCCATCGGCATCAGCGCCCAGGCACGCCGCCAGCGTCGCGACATCGCGCAGACCGAGGTTAAGGCCCTGGGCGGCGTTGGGATGCATGGTATTGGCGGCATTGCCGATCAGCACCGTGCGCGGCGCAATGACCTGCCGCGCGCGCTGGCGCAGCAAACCATGGGCGCGACGTGCGCCCTGGACGGTGATGCGCCCGAGGCGCGCCCCGAAGCGACGTTCGAGTTCGGCGCCATAGGCGCCAGCGTCCAGCGTTAGAGCGGCCATCGCGCGCGTTTCGTTGAGGCATTGCACACTGACATAAAACGCGCCGCCGCAGGGGATCATAGCGAGTGGCCCTTGGCGGGTGAAATGTTCGAAGGCGGTGTGCGCGGCCGGACGCTCGACGGCAATCTTCGCCACCAGCGCATGCTGGCCGTAGTCGTAGCCCTCAGTTTCGATACCACAGGCGGCGCGCAGGGCTGAGCGATTGCCATCGGCACCGATCACAAGCGCGGTGCATACACGACGGGTCTCATCACCGTTCTGCAATTCAATCTCGACGCGATCCGGGTAGACATGATGGGCGCTATAGCGCGTCGACCAACAGGCACCTGCGCCCAGCGCGGCGGCGACTGCGGTGCGCAGTTCGTAGAGCAGGATGTCGGCCGGGCAGGCCCAGCCCAGGTTTTCGAGGCCGCCGTCGGCGGCATCCAATTCCAGTGCGCCGCAACCACCGCGGTCACTGACGCGAATGTGGCGGATGGGAGTGGCATGAGGAGCAATACGCGACCACAGGGCGAGCTCGGTCAGGATCTCAACCGACGCCGCCGACAACACCAAGGCGCGCGCATCGCCAGCGGGTGCCAGCGGCGCAGGCGAAGACTCAAGCAACAGCACAGCGCGTCCGGCGCGATGCAGGGCCAGCGCGGCGCTGCAACCGACCAGCCCGGCGCCGATCACCACCGCGTCGAAGTCAGGCGGCACTACGCTCGCGCATCGCCGCCTCAATCGCCTCCACCGACTTCGGTGCCTCGATGGTCAGGATCTCGTGGCCAGTCTCAGTGACCAGCACGTCGTCTTCGATACGAATACCGATGTTCCACCACTGCTTGCCGAGATCTTTGAGCGTCGCGGCGAGATAGAGACCTGGCTCAACAGTGGTGACCATGCCGGGTTCGAACACCCGCCATTCGTCATGCACCTTGTAGTCGCCGACATCGTGCACGTCCATGCCCAACCAATGTCCGGTCTTATGCATGTAATAGGGCTTGTAGGCTTCCTCGTCGATGAGCTTGCGCAGACGGCCCTTCAAGATGCCGAGGTCGATGAGGCCACGGGTGATGACTTCGATAGCGGCCTCGTGGGGCTCGTTCCAGGTATTGCCCGGTCGCACTTCAGCGATCGCTGCAAGCTGCGCCGCCAGCACGATTTCGTAACACAGCCGTTGTTCAGCCGTGTATTCGCCGCCCACTGGAAAGGTACGGGTGATATCGCTCGCGTAGCAGTCGTATTCGGCGCCGGCGTCGATCAGCACTAAATCGCCGTCCTTCAGCACTTCGCTGTTTTCGGTGTAATGCAGGATGCAGGAATTGGCACCACCACCGACGATCGACGGATAAGCCGGCGAGCGCGCGCCAGCTTGCATGAAGCTGTGC
>JANMJF010000691.1:0-2183 GCA_031371245.1 Pseudomonadota bacterium
CGCCGGTCCAGCGCGCGAGATACAGACACGGCACCATCATCACCAACTGGATCGGCAGGGCCGACAGAATGAACAATGAATTAAGCGAGGTATGGCGCCATTTCAATGGCGCAGCTTGCGGCTGGCGCACAAATTCCGTCAGCCACAGTGTGATGATCATACTGCCGTAGAGGCCGACTTGAATGGAGCTGGGATGTGCGAAGAGCGTGTCGAGGATCTGGTTCAAGGTGACGGTGGCTGGTCCATGGTGAAGGATGAGTGCCCGCAGAGCATCGTTAATGCATGAACACGGCTGACATACCGCGTCCACCACATTAAGCCGGATGGGACTGTGGCGGAGAATACCATATCGCCCGTATCGGCCAGGGTCCTAATCCGCGTCGAGCAAGCGCCCCGCCCCATCGCGCAATTCCGCGCCCTGCACTCGCGCACGGCCATCGCCGAATTTCGCGTCACGTGCGCGCAGTGCCGCCACCAGACCGCCGTCGCGCGCCTGCTGTAGAAACACTTGCGCACTGTCGGCCAGATGGCCGCGCGCGTCGTTCTCTGCGGCAATTCTTTGCAGGGTGCGTGCACCCATCAATTCCAAGCCGACATTGACAATGCGTTTATTGGCGGCGAGCAGCGCGGTGTCGATCAAGGCCAGCCGGTCGAGCAGCTGTTCGACCTCGCCTTCGAGTTCGGCGAGCGGTAGCGCTTTCAGCACCAGGCCTAGGGTCGCCGCCTCGGCGCCGGTAATAGTGTCACCGGTCAGCAGCAGGCGTTTCGCCCACTGCGGTCCGATGTGGTAGAGCCACATCTGATTGGGTGGCGAACCGAGATCGCGCGTGGCGGGAAAACCGATACGGGTGTCGTCGGCCGCGATCACCATGTCACATAACAGCGCGACATCGGTACCGCCAGCCAGACAGAAACCATGGATCTGCGCGATGACTGGCTTGTGCATGTCGAATAAGGTCATGCGCAGGCGCTGGCCCCGTTCGAGGCGCCACACGTCATCGTCGAAATTGCTGAAGGCGCCCTGACGATAACACGGACCGTCGGTGGTGGTGCTGCTGACGGGCGCTTGTGGTGTCAGATCGTAACCGGCGCAGAAGCCCTTGCCCTCGCCCTTCAACACCACTGCGTGCACGGCGCTGTCGTTGTCGGCCTCCCACAGCGCCTGATCGAGCTCGGTCAACAAGGCCAGTGACAGGGCATTGCGCTTGTCAGGGCGGTTGAACACGATGCGCGCGCGACCGCGCTCGACTTCATAACGGATGAACTGAAATTCGAGCATAGTGAGTTCCCCGGTGGGTGATGACGATGGGCGGACCAGGCGCGGGTCCGATATGCTGACGGACGAGCATACTAGGCCAGTTGCGGCGCGAGGGAGTATTGCCATGAACGCCAACGTAGATTTTTCGAGCACCGGCCGTCAGTGGGGTTCGGCGCGCTATATCGCGCCACTACTGAACGATATCGAGGCCCAGGCCGGCGCCGCCGATCGCACCCGCTCAGTGTCGGCCGCGCTGATTGCCGACATCAAGCGCAACGACATCATGGGTCTGTCGGCCAGCCCCGAACTCGGTGGCTTGAACGAGACCATGGTGGTGATCGGCAACGAATTGCGCGACATCACCGCGCGCTGCACCTCGACCGGCTGGTGTCTGTGGAATCACCTGTGCACCTTCCACCACTTCGTCGGCCTGCTCGGCCCCGTCCACACAGAATTCTTCAAAGGTATTGTCGAGCGCCGCGAGTGGGTGTGTTTCCCGGCCGGGGCCTCGACGCAGGTGATGTCCGAGAGGCGCGGGGACGAAACCCTGCTGACCGGCGTCGCCGCCTTCGGCTCTGGGGCGCGTTATGCGGAATGGGCCGGGGTCGCCTTCATCGAACCCGGCCACAGCACGCCGCGCTTGTCGGTGGCGGATCTGCGCGACCCGCGGGTGCGCGTCGAGGCGACCTGGGATGCGATGAGCGTGCGCGCTTCGGCCACCGATCACATTCACTACGCCGGTCTGCCCGTGCCGACCGCGCGCATCGCCGAATGGACGCCGAAGTACCGCGTGCTGCATCGCGATCCGGCTCACCCCATGATCCACCCACGCTATCGCGAAGACTGGGTGGCGATGTCGGTGCTGTGGCTGGGCACCATGGCCAGCGGTATCGCCGAGATTTCTTTCAATGAAACCGCCGCCGGC
>JANMJF010000795.1:0-2671 GCA_031371245.1 Pseudomonadota bacterium
GTGCTGGATCCGGTCTTCTGCCTGCATGGTCTACTCGCCACCACCTGGTTTTCGGGGCCGATGGTCATCGTCAACGGTCCCGCGCGTAAAGCCATGGGCATGAACTGGGCGGGCAACGTGCTCGGCCAAGGCAACCGTGCCAACGCCAGCATCGGCCGCGCTGTACAGCTGACGGTGCGCAATGTCGGCGGCGGCAAGCCCCAGCAAACCGACATGTCGACCTTCGGCCACCCCGGCAAGCTCGGCTTCTGTTTTGCCGAAGACGAGAGCACGCCATGGACCACCCTCGCCGAAGATCGCGGTGTGCCGCGCCAGCGCTCTGCGGTGACGGTGTTCAGCGCCGACGGCCCGCTGGGCTGTGCAGATCAGAAATCGCGCACGCCGCAGGCCTTGATCTATTCGCTGGCCGGCAGCCTGCGCGGTATCAATCACATCCACATGGCGAACGCCGCCGATGCGGTGGTGGTGATCAGCCCCGAACATGGTCGCGTGTTCGATCTCGCGGGCTGGAGCAAAGCCGACGCCGTGAGTGCCTTGCAGGCGGCGACCCAGGTGCAAGGTCTCGATCTGCGCATGGGCACGACGCTTGACGCCACGCCGCAGAACGATACCGGCATGCGTCCGAAATTTCGCGCCGGTGGTCTGACCCTGGTGCGCGCCGGCGGTCCCGCCGGGATGTTTTCCGCCATCATTCCGGGCTGGCTCATGAAGGGCGAGCTTGGCACCGACCCTGTCACACGGGAGATACGACCATGACTGAATTTCTCTACGACCCCACCGGTGAGTTCGCGCCGCTCATGCGCGCGCCGCTCGCCAAGCCCACGACGCTCGAGGGCCTCACCATCGGCCTGCTCGATATTTCAAAAGCACGCGGTGACGTGTTCCTGGATCGCCTCGCGAGCCTGCTCGGCGCGCAAGGCTTGACCGTCAAACGCTACAAGAAGCCGACCTTCGCCCGTCCCGCGCCGGTCGATCTGTTACAACAGATCGCATCCGACTGCGATGTGGTGATCGAAGGCCTGGCCGACTGAGGCTCCTGTACGTCGTGCAGTTTGCAGGACATACGAGAACTCGACAGTCGCGGTGTAGCAGGCGGCTTCGTCGCCTCGGAAGCGTTTCGCGCTGCGGCGAGCGCGCAGGGTGAAGCCTGGGGCTTCCATGCCGACAGCCTGTTCGTCGCCCATCCGATCCAGGACAGGAGCGACGAAGAACTGTGTGCGCTGGCCGATGCGGCGTTTGACCAAGTCAAGGCGCTGATCTGTTGCCGGGCTTGATCGCCGACTTGCGCTTGATTGTGCCTGCCCCGCGCTTGCGGCTATGCTGCCCGCCATGGGTATACAAGTCAGTGGGCGTCTGCACGCCATCTTCGAGACCAAACAGGTCACCGATCGTTTTCAGAAGCGCGAATTCGTGCTTGAGCTCAACGATAAATCGCAATACGCGCAGTTCGTATTGTTTCAGTTGACCGGCGATCGCGTCGCTGCGGTCGACGCCTTCAAGCCGGGTGACCAGGTGCGCGTCGACTTCAGTCTGCGCGGCCGCGAGTGGACCAGCAAACAAGGCGAAGTGAAATTCTTCAATAGTCTCGACGTATGGAGCGTGGAGGCCGAAGGCGGTGGTAGTGGCAGCGGGCGTAACAAAGCGCGCGACGACGAACCGCCGGTGCCGACCCACGAACCGGTGTTCGACGACGACATACCGTTCTAGGCGGCGCGGCTCAACGCGTGACTTGGAACGAGGCCTTCATGCTGGGGTGGGGGTCGCAGCGATAAGTATAGGTGCCGGGTCTGAAGGTCACGGTCCAGGTGCGGGTGACGCTGGCCGCAATCGGCGTGCTGCGGTTCACCCCCGGCCCGAACAAATGAAAATTGTGCATCGTAGAGCGGTCGCGAACAGTAATGACGTACGCGCCTTTCTTCAGCGCAACAACGCGGTTGTTACCCTTCTTAAGCGTGATGGTGTAGCCGGGTCCGACCTCGGCGATGAGCTTGATGGGCGGCGGCGTGGCGGCTTGCACCCTGCCGAACACCACACATAGCAGCAGGGGCACGGCCAGGACCGCGCGCGGGCGAAAGCGATGGAAAGCGAGTCTCATACAATGATAGTAGGCAAGCTAGCCCGTCCCGGCCAAGCATTGTGGCGTTGACACTGGCCAAACTGTGACCCGCTAAGCGCAACGGCCATGCGCCCAGCGCAAGCCAGCGCCGGACATTTTCAAGCTCGCGCTCACCCATCTCGACCAGCCGGCGGCGAATTGTGTGGCGTTCGAGGATACCGCTGCGGGTGCGGCGGCGGCCCGCGCGGCGGGCCTCTACACCGTCGTGTTGCCGAACGCCTGGAACGCTCGTCAGGCGCTGTGCGGTGCAAACCTCGTGCTCGAACATCTGGGCGAGCCGCAACAGCCCTTGGCAGAACCGGCCGCCGCCCAGATCGGCGCCGACTATCTGCAACTCTTGGGCCTCGCGCGCCTGCAACAGGCCTGGCTCAAGCGCCGCACTTTACACTCTTGAAGCGTACGTCAGCCCAGCGCGATGCCATCACACTATTTCTTCGCCGCCAACGGATTGACAAATTCGGTCTTGAAGCCGAGCTTGCGCATACCCACCAGACAGGTCTCGCAGTCTTCTTCGATGGATCCGCCGCTCGCACCGATGCCACCGATCACATCGCC
>JANMJF010000010.1:0-3135 GCA_031371245.1 Pseudomonadota bacterium
TTGCTGGAGGCGCGCTTGGAACGGATGGCGCAACTGCCGGGTTGCGGTCCGGCGACCTTCGCCACTTTCCATGCGGCGCTCGAACTGGGTCGCCGCTATGTTTTCAGCACGCTGCAACGTGAGGGGCCGCTGGAGAATCCAAGTGCTGCAAGTCATTACTTGGTATCGCGCATGAAGGCCTATCAACGCGAAGTCTTCGCCTGCCTCTTTCTTGACACTAGACACCGTGTGATTGCGCTGCGTGAGTTGTTCTTCGGCTCCATCGACAGTGCCACGGTACATCCGCGCGAGATCGTCAAAGCTTGCCTGGAGCTCAATTGCGCGGCGGTGATCCTCGCTCACAACCACCCCTCGGGAGTAGCCGAGCCTAGCGCGGCGGACGCCGCCATCACGCGGCGCATCGTCGACGCGGCGGCCCTGATCGACGTTCGGGTGCTCGATCATCTGGTGGTCGGCGAACGCGAAGCGGTGTCGATGGCGGCGCTTGGCATGTTGTGACACCACCTGAAAGGTGGCCGCGCAGCTCGGATTTACGGACAATCGAACATTGCGCTTGGATCGAGTTCGGTTTGCCGATAGACTCGCAGCCCTTTTTCGCGCCTTTATCAGGAAGCCATCATGTCGCGGGTATGCCAAGTTACGGGGAAACGGCCGGTCAGCGGCAATAATGTGTCGCACGCCAACAACAGGACGCGTCGGCGTTTTCTGCCCAACCTGCAGCACCATCGATTCTGGGTGGAAGCAGAGAAGCGCTTCGTGCGCCTGCGTGTGAGCACCAAAGGTCTGCGCATCATTGACAAACAGGGCATCGACACGGTTCTCAAAGAGATCCGGTCGCGCGGTGAGAAAGTCTAGGAGACACCGTCATGCAAGACAAAATCAAGATGGTTTCGAGCGCTGGCACCGGCCACTACTACACCACCACGAAAAACAAACGCACCCATCCGGATAAGATGGAACGCAAGAAGTTCGACCCGGTCATCCGCCAGCACGTGATGTACAAAGAAGCGAAGATCAAATAACTGCGGGCGCACATCGGCCGCCAATGAAAACCCCGCCTTGAAGGCGGGGTTTTTTGTTTCCGCTCCCGTAGAGTGCCCTCAGGTGGCGCTGCCCACCTGCGAGGTATAACCGCGCAACATCTGGGCAAAGTCGTGCAACGCCTGAATGCCGGTGGTCTCGGCCTGCTGGCACCAATCCTGCAGCAGCTTGAGCAGATTTTCGCGGCTGGCGGCACGCTGCTCATAAATTTCCTGCAGACGCTGGCGGAAGCCATACACCACTTCCAGCGCCTGACTGTGACGCAGAGCGTCGTGCAGCGTGCCACGCTCAGAGTCGTTCAAGCGTTCGTCGGCACGCAGCAGCAGGCGGCGCACTGGCTTCAACTGCGGGCGCACATCGGCACCGGCTTTGCGCACTTCCTCGCGATGCACGCGCTTGACCACCATGCGGCCGTAGTCGGCCATCACGTGCAAGCGATTGCCGGCCACCGCCTTCAGGGTCTCGAAGTCGACGGCCGACTTGGCCACATCAACCGCCGGCCGGGCCGGCGCCAGCTTGCGCACCTTGGCCAGGCCGAAGATCTCCATGATGCGGATGTACATCCAGCCCAGATCGAATTCCCAGGGGTTGACCGAGAACTTGGCGGAACTGCCGAAGGCGTGGTGGTTGTTGTGCAGTTCTTCGCCGCCGATCAGGATGCCCCAGGGCATGATGTTAGTGGAGGCATCGGGCGTCTCGAAATTGCGATACCCCCAGAAATGCCCGATGCCATTGATGACGCCGGCCGCGAAAATCGGGATCCAGGCCATCTGCGTCGCCCAGATAGTCAGCCCCAGCGGCCCGAACAGCAGCACATTGATGACCAGCATGAGGCTGATGCCCAGGCTGTCACGTCCGGTATACACGTGGCGTTCAAGCCAGTCGTCTGGTGTGCCGTAGCCGTATTGATCGACGATGTCGTGGCGCTTGGCGTTGATGCGGTAAAGCTCGGCACCTTCCAGCAGCACTTTCTGGATGCCATGGGCCACCGGGCTGTGGGGGTCTTCCAGGGTCTCAACCGCAGCGTGGTGCTTGCGATGCACGGCGGTCCACTCGCGGGTATTCATGCCGGTCGACAGCCACAACCACAGGCGAAAGAAATGCGAGACGAGCGGATGCAAATCGAGCGCACGGTGGGCCTGATTGCGATGCAGGTAGATGGTCACCCCGGCGATCGTCAGATGAGTGAAAACGAGCGCGACGAGGACATAGCCCCACCACGGCATTGGCACGAATCCTTGCAACATGATGCTCCCCATTTGGGTTTTATCTTAGGCGCAACGTGGGGGCGCAGGCAGACAATTGTTAGCCCTGCCGACCCGGCGCCGCCGCACGTTAACGCGATCCTTACACCTTTGGCCAGATGTTCCTGTCGATTTGCGACCGTCGAGCGTAGGCCCGTGGTCTTGCGCACATTTATTTCTGACCCCAGCAGATGCCGATAGCGCCCGACAACGCTCAAAGTTTACCCGTGGTTGACACCCCTCCGAGCCTTTCGAGCAGCAGGTTACCTGCAGGGTCGACATGGCCGCGCCAAGCGTCGTCGATAAATGCGCTACTGACGGCGCTGAGTACCACCGCCGGACCGGCTATGGTTTGCCCTGGCGTGAGTTGCGACTGGGCATACAGTGGCAGACCGGCGTCGGTAGTGGGTGGTAGAACGAGCGCCTCGCGCGCGTCGGCGGCGAAATCGGGAATGATGGTCTCGACATCGACCGCAACGCGCAGATTGACCAGCTCCAGGGCGCGCTCAAGGGTGTGTCCGTAGCGGCGTCGGTGTTCGGCAGCAAAGCGACTGGCAAGGGTTGCCCGCGCCTGCCACGGCAGGGTCAGAGCGAACGACTGGCCGAGATAGCAGATATCCGCTGTGCGGCGCGTACACAGCGCGGTCCGGGGGTGACCTTCGGCGACCAGCGCGTCGACGGCGCTGTGTTCGAGGCGCGCGTAAGCCGCGGCGATGTCGCTGTCGCTGACTGCCTCCAGTGGCCGGCGCAGCGTGTGGCACAGATGGCGGCCGGGCCGGGCCACGGTCATGCCGAGCGCCGACAATACACCGGCCTGAGCCGGTACCAACGCGTGGCTGAGGCCGAGCGC
>JANMJF010000081.1:0-1718 GCA_031371245.1 Pseudomonadota bacterium
ACTTGCCGAGTCAGACTGCCGCAGAGGGGGTGAGTAGTTACAAATCCAGTCTTTGTCTGTTGTACGAACAGGCATTTCAACAGCGCTATTTTCATGTGCGGTAATAACCTGCTGCGCTAAATTCAATAAATGCTCCGGCCCGTACAACTCAATATAGTAACCTGAATATTCTTTTTGGTTTGCCTTGTAATGCTCTAATATCTGCAAGAAGACTTGCATTTCTACATCCGAGAAATGGGCTTCCATTATATGGGTCTTCTTGGTCACTTCGGTATCCTCGCCGCAGACATGAGTGGTGTAGAACATGAACCAACAGCCGTCGTACGTCACAAGCCGAATTTGACGAATAAACAGCTTGGTGCGTCACAGGTGATCGCTTGCCAGCCCCATCTTAAGCTGTGCATCACCCCGTATCGCTCTTTCGAAGGTAAGCGCAGATTTCTGTTCACTTTCCTTCAGAAATATGTTACATATTGTCGGTATGTACAGTGGACACATGGCATTTCATAACATGACGACCCAACGCGACCGTGCGCTGGCCCTGCTCGCCAAGCAGGGGATCATGCGCCTCTCCGACCTGACCGCCGCTGGCGTTCACGCCGCCAGTCTGGCGCGGCTGGTCGACGACGGCACCGTTCTGCGATCCGGACGCGGGCTTTACGAACTCGCCGATGCCGATGTGTCCCTAGGCCACAGCCTTGCGCAGATGGCCGTGCGCGTTCCGAAGGGCGTCGTCTGCCTCGTCTCCGCGCTCGCCTATCACGAGATCACACTCCAGAACCCGTCGAGTGTCTGGATGGCCATCGGCCTCAAAGATCGTACGCCCAAGATCACCGATCGCTCGATGCGAATTGTTCACTTCGGCGATGCCGCCATGCAGACTGGCATCGACACCATCATGATCGATCACGTTCCGGTCCCCATCTTCACGCCTGCCAAGACCATCGTCGATTGCTTCCGCTATCGACGCATCGTCGGGATCGATGTGGCGCTCGAAGCCCTGCGACTGGGTGTTCGCTCTGGCAAGGCCCGGCCAGCGGCCATCGCCGACCTCGCCAAGCAGCTACGCATCTGGACCGTGCTCCGGCCCTATCTCGAAAGCATCGCCGCCGATGACACGTAAGCCCGTCAATCTCCCGGCCTCCATCGCCACGCGGCTGCGAAATATTGCGACCACCAAGCGCATCGATCTCGCATTCGTACACCGTCGCTATGCCATCGAGCGCCTGCTCTACCGGCTGAGTGCGTCCGACGAGCGTGAACGCTTTGTGCTGAAAGGCGCCATGCTGTTCACCGCTTGGCTGCCCGATCCCTTTCGGCCCACCCAGGATCTCGATCTGCTCGGTTTCGGGGATGCGGCCGTCACGGCTGTTGCCGAACGCATCGCCGCTATCTGTCGCGTGTCCGTCCCCGACGATGGCTTGGTGTTCGATGTCGGCTCGCTGAAGGCCGAGCCGATCCGGGGCAACCAGGAGTACGGCGGCGTTCGCGTGAAGCTCACCGCATCGCTCGCGCGCACCAGAATTCCAGTGCAGATCGATATCGGTTTCGGCGATGCCGTAACACCCGGGATTGTCGAGTTGGAATTTCCCGCCCTGCTCGACGCGCCCGCGCCGACAGTACGCGCCTATCCCAAGGAGACCGTGGTCGCAGAAAAGCTGCACGCCATCGTCCTGCTCGGCACCGTCAACACCCGCATCAAGGACTACTACGACTTG
>JANMJF010000123.1:0-3748 GCA_031371245.1 Pseudomonadota bacterium
GTAGCAAACTGCAAGCCTTGCCAGGCCGGGATACCGTTGACCTCAGTCACCAGCCAGCGGCCGTCAGGGGCACGCAGTAGATCGACACCGGCATAGTCGGCATCGACTGCCACTGCGGCGGCCTCGGCGAGTTCTACAAGCGCGTCACTCAAAGCCACGGCATGACAGTCCGCGCCTTGCGCACGATTGGTGATCCAGTGGTCGCTGACACGCTCCATGGCGGCCACGGCGCGGCCCTCCACCACCATCACGCGGTAATCGCGGTAGGGCGGCCGGTCGACCGCCGCGAAGTGCTGTAGATAACACACCTCGCCCGGCATGAGATAACCGAGATCGTCGATCTTGCGCACCCGTCGCAGACCCTTGCCCTGGGATCCGAACAGCGGTTTTTTGACCAGACTCACGCCGCGCGCCAGCGTCGTCGCGACATAGGCGCGCGTAGTTTCCAGCGATTCACTGACAAACGTCTGGGGGGTCGGTATGGCGTGCTGATGCAGCAGCAGACTGGTCATGGCCTTGTCGACGGTACGTTCGATGGTGCGCGCCGAATTGATCACGGGCACGCCGAGCGCGGCCAAGCGGTGCAATAGATCGAGACGCAGCGTGATCGCTTCCAAGGAACCGCCCGGCAGCCCGCGCACGAACACCGCAGCGGGCAGTGGTGCCTCGCACGGGCCGATGACGAAGCCCGCTGCATTGGCTTCGAGATCGACATGGCAGTCCATGAGTGAAAGATATTCAGCCTGCGCGCCGTAGGCAGCGAAGCCGGCCTTGAGCTGCGCACCGTGCCAGCCTGGCTCGTCGGTGAAAATGACTACGCGCGGTGCCGCGCCGCTAGAGGAACTCACGCGCTGAATGACTGTTCCAGCAAGTGTTCGTGCAACGCACCGCCGCTGAAGCTGTGACCGCTCCGGAGGTTGGTGATCGTGACTTGCGCCGGCGAAAACAGCATCGGATCGACCTTATAGAAGTCGTAACCATAGCCCTTGAAGACCTGCGCAAAGGGCTTACCGAAATCCCGTGATGCACACGATGGCATCTGTTCGGCGAGGCTGCGCGCGGCATCGTCGTCACTGTCGACATAGAGCTGCACCTGACCGCCGAACAGAATGGCGTCGTTGCTGCGGCCCATGGCGGTCATGAAGTTGGGTGACGGCGGCGGCAGCGGTGCCGCGCCCGATCCGTCCAGCAATTGCGCAAGCGGAAACTTGAGCACGTGGAGCTTGTGTAAGGCCACTTCCAGCACCCGTGCGACGATCTGAACACCGCCAGCGAGGCTGCTTGTGGGGGTAAGAATCATAGTCAGCTGGTCAGCACGAATGCCACAGCGTTCGATCACTTTGTCGGCGATCGGTGGCGGTGGCAGCTTATCGACTTCAAGCACGATGACGGTGTCGCCGGGTGGTGTACGGTAAGCCAGTTCTTCGAACAGCGGCTCCTTGCTGCCCATCGCACGCGCCGGCCCCGAGCCCAACGCGAAGAACGCGCCCTTGCCCTCGCCATGGCTGAGACGCCAGCCGGCATACTGCGATGCCAGGCACGCCAGCAGCGGATGACTGGCGCTGACATTCACCTGCCAGCGCCAGCGCGCAAAGGGTGCAGCACAGGAGAACGCGACATGACCCAGCCCGCCCATGCAGATTTCGCTGACCATGCGCCCGGCTTCAAGACCGCCGACGTGGGCGATGCCGGCGTCGATGATGGTCACACCATTGTCGAGGCGGCTGACACCGACGCGATAGTGCGCGGCGTTATCGCGCAAGCGCGCGACCAGCGGTTGCACCGCGAGATTGACGTTACAGGCCTTATCCAGTTTCAGTGCCGACATGCTGCCTCAGCTTCCCATGGTTCTTATGTTGAGCGTTGCCGGTAGCGCGCGCTGCATGCTGGGGCTCAGCACTTGACGCAGATGCCCATAGCGTCGCGTCAGTTCGTCATCGAGATCGCACCTCGTACGGCCGTGCGCGGTGAGCGTACACACCGGTGTGGCGCGTGCGATCACGGTGCCGCTGCATGGCCGATCAAACACCCACGGCGGCCAGCGGATATCGGCCGCAACCCTGCACGGGGCATCGGCATACAGGATCAGATGCGCATACCGGATCGTGGTTTGCGGCCTACTATACAAGAGCGTTCCAACGTCACAAGCCGCCACGTGGGCAGCGAATAGTCGCGCCCGCTCGGGCCATAAATCCAACGTCGCGGGTGGTCGCGGATTGATGTCGACCAAAACTACGCGATCCTCACCCTGCCATAGAAAATCGAAGCCGAAGCAGCCGCGCAGCGCCAGCCGGCGTGTCAGGATCGTGCCGATGTCGCACAGTCTCGCGCGCAACGCAGCCAGCGGTGACGCACAAGTGCGCGCGCCCTCATAGCGATAACTCGCCGCCCCATGCCAGCGCAGATGCGCGGCACAGCCCACCAGTTGACAGTCTTGGCCATTGGCTATGAACAGCGCCGAGCGGCTGTCACCCGCGACCTGGCGTTGAAAATAGTGTCGTTTGTTTGGTCGTGGATGGGTTGCCGCTGGCTGCACGTGATAGCCGCCACTACCGCCCACACTTTTACGCAACCAGCCCTGTGGGTCACGCGGTGAGCACCACGTCGTCGCCGGTACGGTGACGCCATATTCAGCGCGCAATTCATCGAACAGGGCTGGCAGATCGTGCAGTTGGCGATAGGTCTCAGCGCTACAGCCCAGCACGCGATAGTGCCTCGCCATTTTTGCGAGTACGGCGCAGGAACGTTCAAAGGCACTGCCGCAGACTATGGCCATCGGTCCGGCCAGCGTCTGCACGGCGGCGATAGCCCCGAACAATTCGCCCGGATTGAAATCGAACAACGCGTTCGGCGTGAGCGCGATCGTGTGCCGCGCCACGGCACGGGTATCCTCGTCACCAAATAGATCGATAACCCAAGGTTCGTAGCCGGCCGCACGCGCGGCCTGCGCTAAGGAGCGCGCGGTGCGCGCGACGATCAGCAGCTTGTTGGCGCTGGTCGGCAGCCGCTGGGAATGTTGCATGGTGCGCTCGTCACGCCGCTGACTGGCGCCCGGGTGCGACCCAATTCGCGCAGCCATGGCTCAGGCGACGGCAACCCGCGCTTGTGCCGGCTGGCCACCACAGCTGATACCCGCGCCGTGATTGCGGGCCGCGCAAACCGCGAACGTGAGGCCTTCCTCGGCATTGAATCGCGCGCGTAATTCCGCCACCACACCCTGCGCGATGATGTCGGAGACGGCGAACACGAAGGCGGTCGGTCCCCAACTGCTCTGACCGACGCCGTGCAGTCCACAGACGCGTTGCACGTGCTCGACGGCATGCCGTACTCGCACACTGGTGAAACGTCCGGCCGACTGCACCGCCGCGAAATGATCGCCGACGATGGCTTGCACCTCGGCTATGGCCTGGCTGAAGGTCTCAAAATCCTGTTCCACCACCGCCGGCAACAAAGCCATCAAGGTCGCGTGGCAGATCTTCGCGGCCAGTGCTTGCGGCAGTGGCGGCAAGGCGCCAAAGGCCGCACTTTCGGCACGTCCGCTCAAGCCTTGGTCGCTGTGATCGGAAATCAGAATCACTCGCCAGCTGGCGGGAAACACGAGCCGGGTGATGAGCGGCGGACTGCTGGTATGGAAACCATGACCACCGTCGACGACCAGTCCGCCGTGTTCGAACAGACTCAAGCCGATGCCCGAGCGCTGGCCACGTCCGAGCGAGGTCGCGAGTTCCGCCACGCGCACCGATCTAGC
>JANMJF010000126.1:0-5401 GCA_031371245.1 Pseudomonadota bacterium
CATGACAGCGGTGATGGTCTGCGCGCGCGAGCACGCATTTCGCGTGTCATATTGCTGGTCAATGTCGGTGTCTCGACCTTCTCTGCCGCTGCCGGCGGCGGCGTGCTGACCAGCAATCGCACTGACGCCTTTCAATTCGGCGCGCGACGTATGAACCTGGTGCGGACCATCGACCTGGTATTCGTCACCACCTGGTCGGAAACATTTGCCTTTCACTACGAGGGCAATGGCGCGGTGCTGGAAGCGCTGGCCGAATGTCTGCAGTGGGCCAACGCCGAGAGCGGTGAAATCAATGTGCCGCCGATCGAGGCGCACTGCTTCACTTCCGACTACGCGAATCAGATTGCCGAGCGCGTCGCCCAGACCTTTGGCGTCGCCTATCGCTTCCTGGCCCGTCATGGCGCGCAGTCGACACCCCATTTCGTCATCGAAATAGACGACCAGCTGCATCATATCCGTCTGAGTAAAGGCAAGCCGCGTATCGAAGTACACGGTGGCCAGGCCGTGCTTTTGCGCGCGCTCGGTGACACCAGCAACGAGCGTTTCAACACCGTACATTTTGACGGCGAATGCAGCCACGCTGGCGTGCTGCCGCATATCTATCCACACAATCGCTCGAACCGCCTGCAGATCTTCGCGCGCCAACGCGGAAGTCTCGCTGATATCTACATCATCGACGAGCGCGGCCTGCTGCTGGTACATCGCCAGGAATGCCATAACATGGCGGCGCTGCTGCATCACTACCGGCGTTTCCTCGATACCGCACTGCCGCGCTGCAGCTTTGACGGCGCCGGCGATGTAGCACTGGCAGATCTCACCATCGAGACCGTGGAGATCATTCCGGCGGGCAATGGTATGCAGCTCAAACCCTATGCCGATCAGCCGCTGACCGGCACGCCCTATCTGTCCATTCAGGTGCTGGCTGACGCCGACGTTCACGGCCATCAACAATTCACCATCCACGCCAACCATCGTGAGTTCTCGACCTGGGAACACGGTGGTTCCCTGTTCATGCAGGTTGCCGAATTCGTGCTATCGCAGCGCAAGCTCGGCGAGATCTATCCCATCTACATTACCGATCTCGATTTATCGTCGCGCTTTCGCCAGCAAATCGGCATCGAGACGCTACGCCCCTTCGATCTGCTGAACTACAAGAAGCGCATCGAGTTCCAGTTGACCCGCGCCCTGTTGCGCGAGGTGAGCGGCGACTCATCCAAGGTCGCATTGGCCTCTTGAAACACGCGCTAGCGCCTCGCGCAACGCGGGTGATGCAGTAGAATGGCGCCCGGTTCGAAGCCAGTGGACGCCTAGCCTTGGGAAAAGCAGACAAATTCTTCAGCCGCGCAGAGCAGTTGATCGAACGGCTCGAACGCTTGCTACCGATGCCGGCCGACGATGATCTCGACGACGCCATCGCCTGGCGCTGGCGCAAGGGCAGCGGCGGCCGCGGACGGCTCGAAGCCATCCGCCGCTTCAATCGCGTCCGACTGACCGATCTACTGCACATCGAGCGTCAGAAGGATGCATTGGAGCGTAACACCCGCCAATTTCTGGCCGGCTTGCCGGCCAATAATGCACTGCTGTGGGGCCCGCGCGGCACCGGCAAATCGTCGCTGGTGAAGGCCCTGTTGAATGACTATGCCGGCGCTGGCCTGCGCCTGGTGGAGGTTGACCGCCTCAATCTGGTCGACTTGCCCGATATCGTCGAGCGTCTGCACGACAAGCGCGCGCGTTATGTGATCTACTGCGACGACCTGTCCTTTGATGACAACGACGCTAGCTATCGCGCGTTGAAGACCGTGCTTGACGGCTCGGTGCTCGATACCCCCGACAACATCGTCATCTATGCCACCTCCAACCGCCGCCATTTGCTGCCCGAGCAGCGCTCAGATAATCAGGACGCAAGGCTTGTCGATGGCGAGTTGCACCACAGCGAAGCGGTCGAGGAGAAGATTTCACTGTCGGAACGCTTCGGGCTGTGGTTGTCCTTTCATCCACTGAGCCAAGAGCGTTATCTGGATATCGCGCTGCATTGGTTGCGGGCATTCAATGCCGACTTGACCCAGGCCGACGCAGTGCGCGCTGCAGCGCTGCAATGGGCGCTGTTGCATGGCTCGCGCAGCGGACGCGCGGCCCATCAATTCGCGCGCGACTTCGCCGGACGTCAGGCCTTGGAGATCAAACATGGGTCATGATGCCCTACCGCCAGAACTCGCCGCCGTGCGCGCCGGCGCACGCTGTCTGGCCAGCATTGATGAAGTCGGCCGCGCCTGTGATGTCTTGGCGCATGACATCACGGTACGCCTGCATGATGCCAATCCACTGTTACTGTGTGTGATGACCGGTGGCATGGTGCCACTCGCGCTGCTGCTTGAGCGGCTCGATTTCCCCTTGCAGGTCGACTACGTGCATCTGACCCGCTACGGCCTCGACACCAGCGGCGGCGCCATCACCTGGATCAAACGGCCACCGGCCTCGATACGTGGCCGTACCGTGCTGGTGGTGGATGACATTCTCGATCATGGCATTACCCTCGCGGCACTGCTCGACGAATGTCGAACGATGGGCGCGGCGCAAGTGTGCAGCGCGGTACTGGTGACCAAGGCCATGGCTGCGCGCGCCGGTCTGCAGCGCGCCGATTTCTCCGCCCTAACCCTGCCCGATACGTATCTGTTCGGTTGCGGCATGGACTACAAAAGCTATCTGCGTAACGCACCGGGCATCTTCGCGGTTGGAGCGTCGGCATGAAACTCGGCATCATCGGTGGTAGCGGCCTGTACTGTCTGCCGGGGCTGGAAGACGTCGCTCACCACAACGTGATGACCGCTTGGGGCGCGCCGTCCGCGGCCCTCTGTTATGGACGCTTGAACCGCGTCGAGCTGTTCTTTCTGCCGCGTCATGGCAGCAATCATCATCTGCCGCCCCATCGCATCAACTATCGCGCCAACATCGCCGCGCTGGCCGATGCCGGCGTTGAAGCGATCGTCGCGACGGCAGCGGTGGGTGGCATCGCGCATGGCGCCGGCACCGGTGTAATCGTCGTACCGCATCAGATCATCGACTACACCTATGGCCGCGATCACACCTACTCCGACGGCACCCAGGCCCATCCCCAACATGTCGATTTCAGTGCGCCCTATAGCGCGCGCCTGCGCGCAGCACTGATCGGCGCGGCGGCCGATGTCGACATTGCCGTACTCACGCATGGCGTCTACGCCGCAACGCAGGGACCGCGTCTGGAAAGCGCCGCTGAAATCGATCGGCTGGAACGTGACGGTTGCACTATCGTCGGCATGACCGGCATGCCGGAAGCGGCGTTGGCGCGTGAACTGGGCCTCGAGTACGCAAATATTTCGCTGGTGGTGAATCCCGCAGCGGGTCGCGCCAAGGGCGAGATCACCATGGCCGACATCGAGCGCGAACTGGCGAACGGCATGGGCCGTATTCGCAGCGTAGTAAGCGCACTGACGGCGCGCCTCGCTACGCTGTGAAAGACGGCGGGCCGTTGTGTTCAGTCGGGCTCGGGTAACGCGCCCGACGACTCCACGCCGTTCCCTGTAGCGTCGTCCAAGGGTTCGTCGCTGCTGCCGCCAGCGGCCGGATCTTCGTCGGGCAAATCGTAGGGCAAGACTTGCACCAGCACGCCGAACAACGGGTGATCAAAATAATTCACCTCGCGTAGCTTCACACCGCGCGAGGCCTTAAGCCGCACCGGCGTACCATCATGGTCGTAGGTGAAGTCGATATCGACCCTGATCTGCCGCGCGACCTTGACCAGCACCGTGCCTTCGACCCGTGGCGTCAGCGCCGCTGTGGACATACTCGCTGTCGTGTCGGCCCGCGCACTCGCCCGTGTATCGATATCACGCAGGTGCACGGGTTTCGCGCCGGTCACCGCCAATTTCGGCTGACGCCAGGCAGTTGATAACAAGAGTGCATATTCACTGCTGTTGCGCAGGCGACGCTCTGTATCGAGCAGACCGCGCTCACCACGTTCCAGGGCCTTGAACGCAATCGGACCCGGCCCGCTATCGACTTGCGTGCTCGTCGGCTCGTCACCCATGGCTGGCAGATCGGTGATCAAATCCATGCTATCGCCATAATCGGGCAGCGCGGTTATTGCCGGCCATTGCTCAGCGCCGCTAGTCGGTGGGACATTGTGCCGAAATACCACCACCTCGACCTGATACCAGCGTGCCGCCGCGAGCGCCGGTGACAGTAGCAAAATCAGCAGCAGTAGAACTCGCATCGTCGGGTCACGCCGCCTGTTTGCGCGCCAGGCGTTCGAACAGACCTTTAAGTTCGGCGAAACGTGACTCGGCATCGGGCAGTTCCTTGGTGATGCGCAGTTTCTCGCCGCCGTCCAGACGGTAAGCGCGATCGCGCTGGACCAATTCAATGATCCGCATCGGATCGATATTCGGCTTGGTGTGGAATTCAATGCGGCCACCGCGACTGCCGAGATCGATACGCCGGATACCCAGCCCCTCGGCTTCGAGCTTGAACGACGTGACACGAAACAGATTGTCGACCGGCTCGGCAAACAACCCGAAACGATCAATGATTTCTTCGCGCAAATCGTCGAGTTCAGCACCACTGCGTGCACTTGCCACGCGCTTATAGATGATCAATCGCGCG
Source organism: Pseudomonadota bacterium (assembly GCA_031371245.1). Classification (GTDB taxonomy): domain Bacteria; phylum Pseudomonadota; class Gammaproteobacteria; genus JADJYF01. Next base: position 4,639 of record JANMJF010000126.1, read on the forward strand.
TGCACATCCGGCAGATAATCCTCGGGCAACAATGCCGGAACATGCAATTCGACCTCGACGCGCGCGTCCAGCACTTCGTCCAGATCAATCTCGCGGCCGGCCTTGAGCGCCGCCACAGTGCGGTTCAGCAACTCTGAATACAGACCGAAACCAATCTCCTGAATCTGCCCACTCTGTTCCTCGCCCAGGATCTCACCGGCCCCGCGGATCTCAAGATCGTGCGTGGCGAGCGTAAAGCCGACACCGAGTTCTTCCAGCGACTCGATGGCTTCCAGACGCTTGACCGCATCGGCGGTGATTTCCTTGCGATGGGGAATAACCAGATAGGCATAGGCGCGATGATGAGACCGCCCGACCCGGCCGCGTAGCTGATAGAGCTGGGCGAGGCCGAACTTGTCAGCGCGATTGATGATCATGGTGTTGGCATTCGGCACGTCGATGCCAGTCTCGATGATGGTGGTGCACAACAGCACATTGCAGCGGCCATGATAGAAATCGAGCATGACTTGTTCGAGATCGCGCTCGCGCATCTGGCCATGGGCCACTGCAACGCGCGCCTCGGGCGCGATCTCGATGATGGTCTGCGCCATCTCTTGGATATTCTCCACTTCGTTGTGCACGAAATAGACCTGACCGCCGCGTCCGATCTCGCGCAGGATCGCCTCGCGCAGCAAGGACGACGACCATTCGCGCACAAAGGTCTTGATCGCCAGACGCCGCGACGGCGCGGTGGCGATAATCGACAGCTCGCGGGTGCCGGCCA
>JANMJF010000135.1:0-3248 GCA_031371245.1 Pseudomonadota bacterium
ACCGTACGGGCATTTAACAAACCCTTGGCCGTTATCTTTGAACTTACCGGGCCCCGCCTGCGGGCCGGGCTGGTGCACTAGGTGCCGTAAGACACGGTGTAAGTGCGCCTGGCCGTGTTGAGGTGGGTGCGCAGCCACGTCACCAGGGCCAGGCGCAGTTCCTCGGTGTCTTCCGGCACGTAGTGCAGCAGCCAGGCCGGCAGGCTGGCACGGGAATGTTCAATGATCTCGGCCATGCGTTGGATCAAGGCCGGTACGTTATCGCCGCCGTTACGCATGAACGACACCAGCGACACAATGGCCGCCGAGGTGGCTGCGATCACAATCGCCGCGATCAGTGTCACCGCCAGCACGCGCGGTGTATCACGCTGGGTAGCGGGCGTACGCAACAACGGCACCAGTGCATCGATCAGAGCGAAGATCAGCAGCCCTGCCAGCAGCGCAGGTAGCAGATGGACGTACAGCAGGCCCAGCAGGCCGCTGACGAACAGCATCCAGGTCGCGATGTCGTAACGTGAGATCGACGGTGCTTCCATCAATAGTCCTCGCCGCCGAGGATGACAGCGGGCCGCGTGCGTAGCACGACCCGCTTAAGCGCGAGTGAGGGGCGGCTGCGCCTCACTTAGTCTTGGGCCCGTAGGCCACGAACACATTGCCGGGCATACCCCATAGGCCATAGCCGGAGCCGAAGTACACCCAGCCATCGACCACCACCACACCGGCGCCTTTAATCGAACCGCCTCTGGCCTTGACGCCATTGACGGTCGGGAAGTCGCGCACAGTGCTGGTGTCCCAAATGACCTTGCCGTTCGCCGGATCATAGGCACGCATGTGGCCATCCATGGAGCCGGAGAAGATCGCACCCGGGATCAAGGCGGCGGCTTGCGGCTGTCCAGCGTTGCAACCGGGTGTAGCGAGACAATCGGGCTGGTGCGCGGGTGTCTGCCACAGGGTGCTGCCATCGGCGATATTGAGGGCGTAGATGCCGCCCGCCGCACCGGGTGCACTGCGCGATTCCCAGACGTCGGAGATCGGCACGTAGACATGGTTCTCGTCAGCCGCATAGCCCCACTCGATGCCGCCCAGCACGCCACCCGGAGACAGACGCTTCTGCCACACCACGGCACCCTTGTTGTCGGGATCGATGGCATGCATGACGCCCGACTTCTGGCCGGCCAGCAGCACGCGCTTACCGTTCGGCAAAGTCCGCAGGATGGCCGATGAACCGAAGTCGATATCCGGCCCGCAGCCTTTCTTCGACACCGGATCGGCGTTGTGGGCAACGCAGGCGGCGGTGAAGGCGTCGTCGGCCGTCATCTGCTTATGCCAGCGGATCACGCCGGTGACGAGATCGAGTGCGACGATGGAGTCACTGGTGTCGGCGGCCGGTGACGAATAGGAATCGCCAGTGGTGACATACAGCGCACCGGCCTTGGGGTCGACCGTCGGCTGTGACCACACCGCCACGCCTGAGGGCCCCCACAGCTGCACGCCGGTGCTGGTCTTGACAGTCTTCTTGGCGGGCTCGGGAATGAGGAAGGTCTTCCACAGACGCTTGCCGCTTTCCAGATCGTAGGCCACCACGCTGCCACGGAAGGTGCAGCACTCATAGGTGGGCGAGCCGCCCGCCAATTCTTCAAAAGAGGCGAAAGGCACGTAGAGTTTGCCGTCGTGAGAGGCGGCCGAACCGGTGCTTATGGCCCACGCGTGATCTTCCGGTTTGTCTTTCCACAACAGCTTGCCGCTGTTGGCATCGATGGCATAGACGGTGGCTTTGCGATCGGCGGCAATCAACATCAAGGAACCATCGGCACGCGCAAAGATCTGGATCGCGCCACGCACTTCGCCGGCAGTGTCGAATTTCCAATGGGCACAGCCGGTCTTGGCATCGAGCGCGTAGACGCCGCCGCCGGGGCCACCGATGTAGATGCGTCCGCCGACTACGGCGGCTTGGGTCGAGACACTGGTGCCCGCAGTGAAGCCCAGTGCCCATTTGAATTCGAGATTGCCCAGATCCGCTGGCTTCAAGCCGGCGCGTTCGGCAGGTTGGAAATGTGTGTTGTCGTCATCAAGCCCCCAACCTGACCAATAGGGCTGCTTGAGCGCATCGGCCGACAGTGCAGCGGGCTGCTCGCAGCGTGTGAGCTTCTCGGCGGTCTTGGCATCGGGTAGCGAGCCCCACGGGATCTCTGTGAGATAAATCGCCACGGCACGCTTCTCAAGTTCTGACAGTGCGGCGGCGTTCAGCACCATCTTGCCTGTTAGCTGGGCCTGGAAGATAAGTTCCGGCGCGAGCTTGGCGAGCTGCGCGCGCGGCAGCGCGCGCGGTACTGGTGGATCGCTGTGGCAGGCAGCGCAGGCTTTCTCAAAGGCGTGCTTGCCAAGCGCTTTGTCATCGTCGGCGAGTGCGGCGGCGCTGAGCGAGCTCGCGCAGATCAGTGTGATGAGCGCGCGAAATATGCGCACACCAGGGTTCGCGTTCCTCATCAGTATCCCCTTATATCTCTGTTGTCAGGAGCGCTGGCATTATCGCAGATGGCTTGCTGGTATGGTGCGAACCTGGCAACTCCATTGTGGAAAAAAATGGAAACCCTATGACCCGCACCGTCCCGGACCCACTGATCATCGCCAATCTGATCGCCGCGCGGCGCGCGACGTCGCCCGATCTCGATGTGTTGACCTTCGTCGACATCGGAGCCGAGGGCGAGTACGTCGATGAAGTCCGCACCTATGAGGACCTGTGGGCCAATGGCCAGCGCGTGGCTGCGAGCCTCGATGACGAAGGCATGCAGCTGGGCGAGGCCTTTGCCATCGTTGCGCAGAATCATCCTGAGTTCGTCGACACCATGGTCGGCTCGTCGATTGCCGGTACGGTGTTTGTGCCCATCGATCCGCGTACCCGGGGCAAGAAGCTCGCCTACATGCTCGACTTCGCCGGCTGTCGTGGCGTGGTGATCGGTGATTATGCGGCGGCCCATCTGCTCGACATTCTCGATGACTGTCCGCAGCTCGAATGGGTGTGGGTGATTGCCACCCAGGGCAAAACGCTGCCTGCCAGCTTTGGCGACTTGCGTGTGCGTTCCTTCAACGACGTGCTGGCGCGGCCGCGCGCAGCCGATCTCGCCGTGCGGGTGGTCGCCGCCGATACACCCATGCAGATGCTCTACACCTCGGGCACGACGGGCGATCCGAAGGCGATACTTTCGCCCTATGCACGCTTCGGTTTCGTCGCCGGTCTCGGCGCGTTG
>JANMJF010000173.1:0-2423 GCA_031371245.1 Pseudomonadota bacterium
GTCTGGTCTATGGCGTGATCCTCGTGATCGGTGCGGCCGCCGGCGGCGAAGACCCGCTACAACCCCTCGCGCCGCTGGTCGGCGCCGGTGCGACGACGCACACCAGCACCGCGAACGCCTTCATGCCGGTCACCTCGCTCGCCGCCGTCCAGCAGGCCGTGGCCAGTGCGCGCAGCGCCGGCCAGCCGGTGATGCTCGATTTCTACGCCGACTGGTGTATCGAGTGCAAACACCTGGAGAAGCAGACTTTCGCCCATGCCGACGTCGCCGCGCGCCTGGCGGGGCTGAAATTGTTGCGCGCTGACGTTACCGCCGGCTCGGCCGAAGACCACGCCTTGCTCAAACACTACGGCCTGTTCGGCCCGCCAGCGGTGCTGTTCTTTGTGCACGGCGAGGAATTGCGCGGCAACCGGATCACGGGTTTTGTCACGGCCGAGGAATTCAACGAGCATCTCGACCGCATAAGCGCGCCGCGGCCATGAAGCCGGCCTATCTCGGCTTTCTGGCGCTCGCCCTGCTGGCGGCAACTAGCGGCTATGTAGTGCATCAATACACTACGCACGCGCGGCAAGCGCAGGCCGATGCGCTGGCCGCACCTCTGGCCGTGGCGCCCGAGGCGCCCGTCCCGAGCGCGGTTCTGGACTGGTCTTTTGCCGATGTCGATGGCAAGCGCCAACCCTTGTCGCTGTGGGCCGGTCGTCTGGTGGTGCTGAATTTCTGGGCGACCTGGTGCCCGCCCTGCCTGAAAGAGATCCCGGCGTTCGTTGAATTGCAACGACGCCTCGGCCCCGTTGGCGTGCAATTTGTCGGCATCGCGCTTGATCAGGTCGAAGCTGTGAAGCCGTTTCTCATCGACCATGGGCTCAACTACCCGGTCCTGCTTGGCGACCAGGATGTCGCCCGCTTCATGACCACGCTCGGTAACCAGATCGGTGCGCTGCCCTATTCCGTGGTGGTCGGTCGAGATGGCAAAGTGCTGAGCGTACACCAGGGTGAATGGCCGGCAGAGGACGCCGCCAAGAGCCTCGAAAGCTATCTGGCCCAACCCTGAGCTAACCACTCCGTACGCCACAAACGGTGGCTAAAATCCGCAAACGCGGTCGCAAGTCCCGCCAAACTATGCTAGCGTCGCGCCTCCCGCATCCGCGGGGAGTCAGGTTGCTGCGGCGTGTCGAAACTGCTGGTCATCAATGGTCCGAATCTGAACCTGCTGGGGCTGCGTGAGCCGGAGGTCTATGGTTCGACGACCCTCGCCGATCTCGAAGCGCAGTGCGCGCAAGCGGCCAAAAGCCTCGGCCACGAACTGGCCGTCTACCAGAACAACAGCGAAGGCGCCCTGGTCGAGCGCATCCACGCCGCCCGCAGCGAGGGGATAGCCTTCGTCATCATCAATCCTGGCGCCTACACCCATACCAGCGTCGCACTGCGCGATGCCCTGCTCGGCGTCGCCATCCCGTTCATTGAAGTGCATATCTCCAACGTGCATGGGCGCGAGGCGTTTCGCCAGCATTCCTATTTGTCGGACATCGCCCTCGGTGTCATCACGGGGCTCGGTATCCAGGGTTACGAGCTGGCCCTGCGCGCGGCCGACCACTACCTCGCCAGGCCGTAAGCGGCCGGCGCCATCACACAAAATTAAGACACAGCCGGGTCAGCAGACCTGGCCCAGGGGACCAGGGTGGATATCAGAAAGGTCAAGAAACTCATCGAACTGCTTGAGGAATCGGGCGTCGCTGAAATCGAAATCAAGGAAGGTGAGGAGTCGGTACGTATCAGCCGCGGACCGGTGATGGCTTACCAGCCGATGCCGATGGCCATGCAGGCACCCATGATGGCAGCACCCCAGCTGGCGGTGCCCGTGCCGGTCAGTGCGGTCGCGCCCGAACCGGCCGGCACTATCATCAAATCGCCGATGGTCGGAACCTTCTACCTGGCGGCCGCGCCCGACAGCGCGCCGTTCGTGAAAGTGGGCAGCGCGGTCAAGATCGGCGATACGCTGTGCATCATCGAAGCGATGAAGATCATGAACCCGATCGAGGCTGAAGTGAGTGGCACGGTGAGTGCGATCCTGGCCGACAACGGCCATCCGGTCGAATACGAACAACCGTTGTTCGTCATCACTTAAGCCGCCCATGTTCGACAAAGTCGTCATCGCCAACCGCGGCGAAATCGCGCTGCGCGTGCTACGCGCCTGTCGCGACCTCGGCATCAAGACCGTGGCCGTACATTCTTCGGCTGACCGCGACCTCAAACACGTGCGCCTTGCCGATGAGTCGGTATGCATCGGTCCGCCGGCGGCGGCCGACAGTTATCTCAATATTCCGGCCGTGATCGCCGCCGCCGAAGTGGTTGACGCGGTCGCCATTCATCCCGGTTATGGCTTTCTGTCGGAGAACGCCGACTTCGCCGAGCGTGTCGAGAAG
>JANMJF010000261.1:0-1684 GCA_031371245.1 Pseudomonadota bacterium
GAATCCTGGCCGGAAACATAGACCTCCCCCCGAGCATGACGATGCGATTGTGTGGACCGCGCGAGGCCCGGATTGTAGCACCGCCTTTGCCGCCAACCGCCAGCCCCCCACGCTTGCTCGCAAGGTGCTTGCGACCCTCTAATACGCACCACTCGCAGCGCCGTTGGCACGCGGCGGGACACCACGCACAAGCCGGGAGCAGCAGCCGTGAAATTCAGCATCGAATGTGTGGTCGACGCCGCTAATCATCTCGGCGAGGGGCCGGTGTGGGATGTCGAGCAGGGCGCACTGTACTGGGTGGACGGTACCGGCCGGCGGGTGGGCAATCCGTCCTTGTGGCGGCTTGACCCGCGCAGCGGCGCGACCCGCCATTGGTCGCTCAACCATGATGTCGGCGCGATGGCCTTGCGTCGCGATGGCAACGCGGTGCTGGCGTTGGACGACGGTTTCTACTTTTTTGATTTCAACAGTGGCGCGCTGGAGCGTATCCATGCCATTGAAGCAGAGCAGCCGCGCAGCCGTTTGAATGACGGTAAGGTCGACCGTCAGGGCCGTTTCTTCGCCGGCGGCATGGACGACAAGGAGGAACTCGGGATCTGCGGCCTGTGGCGACTTGATCCCGACCTCAGCGTTACCCGTGTCGAGCAGGGCATCATCTGCTCCAATGGTCCGTGCTGGAGCCCTGACGATCGTACGTTTTATTTCGCCGACACGTTTCAGCAAGTGATGTGGGCCTACGACTACGATCTCGCCCATGGCACGCTTGCTAACAGGCGGCCATTCGCCAGTAGTGTCGAGGAGGCCGGGTTCTTCGACGGTAGCACGGTCGACGCCGAAGGCTGCGTTTGGAATGCGATGGTGATCGGTGGTGAGCTGATCCGCTATACGCCCGACGGCAAAGTGGAGCGGCGCATCGGCATGCCGGTCAAGAATGTCACTAGCCTGTGTTTTGGCGGCGAGAACCTCGACGACATTTATGTGACGTCGATGGCGCGAGTCAGCCATCCGGCCAGCCACGCTCACTTTGCGAGCCAAGTGCAGCCGCAGTTTGGCGCCGGCAGTCTGTTCCGCATTCGTGGGCTCGGCATTCGCGGCTGCGCCGAGCCGCGTTTCGAAGGGTGAGGCAGGCCGCGATTCAGGCGCGAGCGTGCAGCGCGCGTTTGACGGCGGCGGCGAACAGGTCGACGTCTTCGGTGCTGGTATCGAAGGACGTCACCCAGCGCGCGACGGCATCGCTGTCGCGCCAAGTGTAGAAATAGAAGTCGCGCTGCAGGGCTTCCAGCACGCCACGCGGCAGGCGCGCAAACAGCATATTGGTCTCGACCGGGCATACGAACTCAAGGCCAGCGACATTGTCGAGGGCGGCCGCCAAGCGCCGTGCCATGGCATTGGCGTGACCCGCCAGTTCGCGCCATAAATCATTTTCAAGATAAGCCAGAAACTGCGCCGCGATGAAGCGCATCTTGGAGGCGAGCTGAGTCGCCTGCTTGCGCGCATAAGCGGCTTCCAGCGCGAGCGTCGGATCGAACACCACCACCGCTTCGGCACCAAGCAGGCCGTTTTTGGTGCCGCCGAAACTCAAGACATCCACACCGACCTCAGCCGACAACGCCGCCAGTGACAGGCCGAGCGCGGCGGCGGCATTGGCGTAGCGCGCGCCGTCGACATGCAGGAACAATTCATG
>JANMJF010000352.1:0-2993 GCA_031371245.1 Pseudomonadota bacterium
ATAGATGAAATGACGATGGGCCAATAAGGCCGGGCTCAAGGCAGCGGCGATCAGCGGGTCGGCATTGCCGTAGATATCCGGGTGACGAAACGCGCTTGCCATCGGGCACAGCTCGGGCGGCAGCGGATTGAGAAAGCCGCAATGCACGGCCCAATGAATATCGAGCGCCGATAACGTGTCACCGATCAGATAACGCCGGCCGGCAAGCTGTTGTGCAGCGAGTTGTTCGTCCAACGTATTCAGTATCGTCGCGATGCGGGCCGGCGCAGCCATGGCAATCTCATGGCTATAGCCGTACTTGCCACCCATGAACTCGAAGAACTTACGCGCCTCGGCAGCGTTGGTCGGATTGCGCAACTGACCATGCACCGTCAGCACGCGCTTCAACCAGCCCAGGCCATATTCGCCGGCGATTTCGTTGATGAGGCCGAACATCAACATACGCTCTGCGATGTCGCTCGGTATCAAGCGTGGTTGTGGCTGCAAGCGCTCGGCCAGATTCAATTGATCTATCCAGCTCGAACGCGGGCGCTCGTCGTTCCACACTGCAACTGGCTGACTCGACTGCCCGGTCCACGCGCGTAGTTCCGATTGTGTGCCGTGCATGCCCATCGCCGCATCGGGTGTGCCGGCATTGCCCGTCACGACCGGCGCATAGGCGATGCCCTTGACGTGGAAGATGGCTTTACAGGCTTCACGCCAGGGCCCGGGGATGGCGTAGTTGCCGAGCACCAGGCGCAGACCAGGCATCTCCCGCGCCTGCGCAATACTGAAATATTGGAGATGGGTGTCGTTCAGTTCGATGGTCGTGGACATAGTGAGGACCCCTGGCTATAAGTGCTGCATCGTCCGCCGGATGGTAATGCGCGGCGCAGGCGCCGACTACGGGAATCTCGCCATGGCTATCGACTTTTCCTTGAGCGCCGAACAGCAGGCTTTGCAACAGGCCGCACGCGGACTCGCGCGCACGGTGCTCAGCAAAGTGCGTCCGACCATCGCCGCTTTTGCCAAACCCGAAGATCGTTTTTTCGCCACTCGGCCGTTCTACGCCGAGATGGCCAAACACGGCTTCGTGCACGCACTCATCCCGCAGGCCTTCGGCGGGCAAGGACTCTCAACGCTGGATTTCGCACTCGCCGCCGAAGAGCTGACGGCGGTCGACATCAACGTGCCGACTACGGTGTTGGCGACCGGTCTCGGCCTGCAACCTATCATCGGCTTCGGCACGGACGAGCAAAAACGTCAGTGGCTGGGCGAAATACTCGCTGCACCCGCCGAGCGGCTCGCTGCTTTCGCTTTCACCGAAGTCACCGGTGGCGCCAATTACAACGATCCTGATCCTAATGCCGGCGTGCAAACCTTCGCGCGCCGCGACGGTGATGAATGGGTCATCACCGGGCAGAAGCACTACACCACCAATGGCAGCGGTTGGGACGGCAAGGGTGCCCATCTGTTGTCGGTGGTGTGTCGTACTGATCCGCGCAAGCCGCCGCACGAGTCGCTGGCGGTGATCGTGGTGCCCGGCGATGCGCCAGGTATCGAGGTGGTCGGCTATCTCGATACCCTCGGTCATCGGGCGGCAGTCTCGCCGCGCATTCATCTCAACGAAGTGCGGGTGCCAGTCGGCAATATCCTCGGCCAGCCAGGCGATGGCGCCAAGATTTGCGAATATGCTTTCTCGTGGACTGCGGCCCTGATCGGCGCGGCTTGCACCGGTGTCATGCGCGCGGCTTTCGATGTCGCTTATCAGTTCGCCAAACACGACAAACGCGGAGGCGCAGTGCCAGTCATCGACTACCAGAACGTCGGCTATATGTTGGCTGATCTGAAGATGCGCATCGAAGCGGCACGCTATCTGACCTGGAAGGCCTGCCATCAACTCGATATCACACAACGGCGCAGCGACGAGCTCGCGATCATGACCAAGGTGCATACCTCAGAGCTGTGCGTGCAGGTGGTTTACGATGCGATGCGGCTGGTCGGTGTCGACAGTTATACCGATCTCACGCCGCTCGCCGGTCTCATGCAGGATGCGCTGTGTTTCCCGCTCTACGACGGCGGCAATATGGGCGTGCGCCGGCGCCAGTTGCACAGCAAGTTCCAGCAACCCGGCTACGATCCGATGGCATCGGCCGAAGGCCGCGGCTGAGCCACACGAGTTGGTGTCGGCAGGTGTTGCCTGCAAAAACTAAAACCCGCCCCCACGCGCCGGAGTATTGCCATGTCCCATGACGACCATGTTCATCCCCACGATCCCGATCACAATCATGGCCCGGTCGACTGGCAGCTGCATGGCGTGAAAGTCATCCCCGGCGATCAACTCGATAGCAATACCGCCCAGACACCGGGCATGACCCGCGCCGCTGCCATCAATCTGGCGCGGGTTGGCGCGCAGAAGATCTGGGCCGGTACCGTGCACATCCATGCCAATGCCAAGACCGGCGCCCATCATCACGGCGCGCTGGAGAGCGTCATCTTCGTACTCAAGGGCCGCGCCCGCATGCGCTGGGGTGAGCATCTCGAATTCACCGCCGAAGCCGGCCCCGGTGATTTCATCTTCGTGCCGCCCTATGTGCCGCACCAGGAGATCAACGCCTCGACCGATGAGACGCTCGAATGTGTGCTGGTGCGCAGTGACAACGAGGCGGTGGTCGTCAATCTCGACATCGCTGCGGTAGAGCAACCGCAAGAGGTGTTGTGGGTGGACCCCATCCATCGCGGGTGAGCAGCTCGTCATCTAAGACGGTGGTCACTCGCTCACGGTGGTTCGCCGCCGGCGACATCAACGGCTTTTTCGGTCTCATGGTCGACAACCTCGCGGTGATGGGCTTTCTCGCCGCGGTGCTGGTCGGCATCTACAAGATGCCGGCAGACGTGGTGTTCGGCCGCATGTTTCCGGGCACGGCGCTCGGTGTGCTGGTGGGCGATCTGCTCTACACGTGGATGGCGGTGCGCCTCGCGCGGCGTACCGGCCGCGACACCGTCACGGCCAT
>JANMJF010000366.1:0-1608 GCA_031371245.1 Pseudomonadota bacterium
GCAGCGCACGCGGCACCCGCGCTCGGCGCGCATACCCGTGGGGTGCTCGCGGAGCTCGGTTATGCTGCCGGCGAAATAGACGCGTTGATTAGGGGTGGCGCGGCCGCCTGAACGTCGCTGTCGCGAACTCTTGGCACATCAAAGCGGCCGCCAGCTCAGATCTGGACCTCGTAATAGGCGTTTAAGGGATTGTCAAAATCGTGGATGCGGAAACGGGAAAAGCCCGCTTCCTGCGTCATCTTCCGCGCCGTGGCGGCGCCGAATCCAAGGGTACCAAGTCCTTCACCATCGGGTGTCGACAAACTCGACGACATGCAACACAGCACCGAGAATCCATACAGCATAGGCAACATGGGATTCCCGGCTTCGAGATTTTCTTCCAATGACGCACCACAGTGGATATCAGCAATAAACCAGGTGCCGTCCGGTTTAAGCGCTTTTCTGACCGCTCGAATGGCATCGCTCGGATGCGCCATGTCGTGAATGCAGTCCAGCGTGGTGATGAAATCGAAGCTGGCGTCATCCGGCATCGGCGCGATAGCCGCATCGTGAAAAGTGACGTTAGTCACACCTGCAGCAGCTTTATTGGCGGCCGCACGCGCCAGTGCGTATTGCGAGATATCGTAGCCATGTAATTCCGAACGGGGATAGGCTTTGGCGATTTCGATCAAGGCCACGCCGCCACCACAGCCGAGATCTGCAACCCGTGCGCCGCGATCGAGTTTGGCCACGACACCGTCCAGTGCAGGTAACGCCATCGGTACCAGCTTGTGACGAAACCACGGCGCCAGCAGACGTTCAACACCACGCGCCGCTTCAGGGCCGAGCTCGTCATAGGTCAAGCCGATGCCCGACTTGAATGCCGCCGGGATGCGTTGCAAAACCTCGCCCATTAATTGCGGTATATGGGTCACACCTCCGGCACAGAACGCTGGGCTGTTTTCATCGGCCAGCACCATCGCCGCTTCGTCGGAGAGGAGAAACCGCGCTTGGCCTAGGTAATCGATATAACCTGCTGCCGCTTGCCCGTGTAGCCATTCGCGAATCCAACGTTCAGACAGCCCGAGTTTTTCGGCTAGTTGTTCACTGCTTAATGGCCCCGCTCGATGCATCGCCCTGTAGAGACCCATGTGGTCACCAAGCCAAATCATGCCGGTGTTCGTGGCCCCGCCGAGATCAGCGAAGACCTTTTCGGCGAATACCCCTACTTTCGATTTGCCCTTCCCGTTGTCCGCCCCAGCCATCGTTGTCTCCTTATCAATTGTTCTTCTTTGTTCAATCCGGGCTTAGCATCGCGACGACCCTGCATGGTCGTGGCCGATAGACTCAGCTCATTTTTTTTCGTGGTCGACGATGACATGGTCCGTGATGACCACCACCTCGTGACGACCGAGAAAATTCGGCACATCGGCCAGCGCACGCTGCCCTGCCGGGCTGGCCCACGCGGCGTCCATCGCGGCTGCGCTCTCGTAGTCGATGAAGGCAAAGCCGTCGATGCCAAATTCGGCGCTTGGCGCTTCGACGTGCCGCTGTACATAGCGCAGCACGCCCGGGAGTTGGGCTGCGAGCGGGGCATGCACTTCCAACCAATAGCGATCAAAATCCTCG
>JANMJF010000393.1:0-1945 GCA_031371245.1 Pseudomonadota bacterium
GACGAAGGCCGACGCCGCGACTTCGACACTGCGGCTTTTCAGCGCTTTGAAGCACTGCTCGCACAGCACGGTCTGCCGGAGTATGTGACGGCGAAGTCCCGCCATCGCGCCGCTATCACTACCATGGCCGCCGGCCAGGCACTAGGCTCACACAGCCGGCCAAGCACCCGCATCGCGCGCGCCGCGCTGCGCACGGTCTTGCGCCAGGCGCCCTATCTTGGCTCCGTCGGCGATGACGATGCTGCACGTGGCTAGGCGGCGACCAGCGTCGCGTCTGCGCGCCACGCTCTTAGTGTGCTTGGGCATCATCACGAGTAGCGCGATCGCCGCCGCCGTGGGCCTGGCTGCACCCTTCAAGCTCACACCACCCGCAAGCCTGCGCGCTGCGCCGGTAGCACGCGCGGCAAGTGGTAACACCTACGCCTATCTGCCGACGGATCTGCGCGAGCCCGTGCGCTTCATGATCACGGTCATGCCGGCCGGCGAGATCCGCGCGCGTCTCGGCGCATTGAGCGAAGCCCAATGCCTACACTTGTTCCTCGACGAACTACGCAAAGACCATCAACATTTTTTCGCTATCGACATGGCGAGTCCGCTGGTAGTGGGTCCGGCGGCGTTCCAACGCGTGCGTTGGACCGGTGACAAGGGCGCTCGCAGCCTGACCGGCGTGCTGAGCTGCGGCGAGCTCGACGGTTACTACTACGTAGTGCATTACCTTGATGCGATCGACGCTGCGACCCACAGCTTTCCCGCCATCCGCGCCAGCCTCAAGGCCTTGCAACCGCTGACACCGTGACCGGTCGCCACTACCGTTATTACGATCTCTTGATGGCCGGTTTCGTCGCCGTGCTGTTGTGTTCGAATCTGATCGGTCCGGCCAAGGTCTGCGCCATCGATCTACCCTTCGCACTGCCCTTCACCGGCGAGCGCCTGGTGTTTGGCTCGGGCAATATGTTTTTCCCGATCAGCTATATTTTCGGCGACATCCTCACCGAGGTGTACGGTTTCGCGCGGGCACGCAAGGTCATCTGGGCGGGTTTCGCCGCGATGATTTTCGCAACCGTCATGACGCAGGTTGTGCTGCACCTGCCGCCCGCGTCAGAAGAACCTTTCAACGCCGTGCTGCAACCGGCTCTGGAAACCGTCTTCGGCGGCACCTGGCGTATTGTGGTGGCGTCGATCGTGGCGTTCTGGATCGGCGATTTCGTCAACGCCTATGTGCTGGCGCGCATGAAAGTGTGGAGCGCTGGCCGCTGGTTGTGGACGCGCACCATCGGCTCGACCATTCTCGGTCAGGGCGTCGACAGCATCGTGTTCTATCCCATCGCCTTCTACGGCATCTGGGCGACTGACAGCCTCATGACCGTGTTGCTGTTCAACTTCCTGTTCAAGATCTCGGTCGAAGTAGTGATGACACCGGTCACCTACCTGGTGGTAAATTTTCTGAAGCGAGCCGAGAACGAAGACTATTACGACCAACGCACCGACTTCACGCCGTTTTCCCTGGCGGACTGAAACCCAGCGCGCGGCGTAGCGAACGCAGCGAGAGTAGCGCCACGCCGACCACCGTCACCGAGCCGAACAGACAGGCCTGCACTGCACCGGCGGCGACAATGCCGGCCGATTCCGGCAGGCCGAAAGCACGCATCGCAATCGCGAACACCAGTTGGTAGGTGCCGAGATAACCCGGTGCGGTCGGCACCAGGGTGCTAAGCGAAGCGATACCCATCACCAGCATGGCCTGGCCAAGTTCCAGGCTTATCGCCAGCGCTGCAAAAGTCTGCGTCAGGGCCGCGACCTCGAAGCTCCAGATAGCTGCACTCAACAGCACCGTCAGCAGCGCCGAACGGCGATTGAGGCTGGCGATACCAGCACAGAAATCATCACACAGGGCGAGGATCGGTGGCGGCATGGGCAGCCGACCGAGATTGCCGGAACGCAGCAC
>JANMJF010000419.1:0-4812 GCA_031371245.1 Pseudomonadota bacterium
CTGACGTCAGGCGGACGCACCCATGGCCTTACCGACGCCTGCCCCGGCGCCGTCACTTGCCTGTTCTGTTACGCCGCGCGCTTCTGCTTCGAGACGCTTGATGGCCGAGAACAGATAAGTCGTCACGAAGACTATCCAGAAGAACCAGACGAAGAATTCGATCCAGAAGTTCAGCGTGCCGCTGCGCGCGAAAATACCGCTCTTGAAAAACGGCATCAGTAACTCGGCGACAAAACTGAAACCGACCCAGATGCCATACCAGGCCAGCCACTTCGGCACCAGCGGCACCGCGCGTTTGTCCTGCATGAAGGCCACGCCCATCGCGATCATCTGCACCGTGGTCACCATATAGCCCATGTCGATCAGCAGCCAGGCAGTGTCATAGAGGAGCTGCAGGATGGAATCGTCGAGGGCTTCAGGTCGATAGGCGCCCGCCAGCCAGAACACGCAGGACACCATGATCGGTACCACCGTCAGGCCCGCGCCCCACAGCGCAAGGGTGGAGAGGATGTTGTTTTCCTTCTCGATGCCATATTCGATGACCTTGGCTATCGACAGACCCCACAGGAAATACAACACCGTGAAACTCATCGCCATGCCCATGCCGAGGCGGATGAGGTTGGCATCGGTACGAAAGTAATCGCCAATGACCTTAGCCGGCACGTCGGGCTGGAAGGGCGGAATGTTATGCCCCATGAGCCCCCAGAAGACGATGAACACGAACAGGAAAACCGGGCCACACCACGCCAACAGACGCAGATATTTCAAGCGTTCCAGCATTTTGAGTCTTCCCATTTTTGATTTGCGATGAAGGTCGGGCCGATGCGCCCTGGCCGCTCGCTGGCGGCGCAGACCGGTGATCGCCGGTCCCTCAAGTAGATGGTAAGCATGCTTACCATATCGCGCAACCGCTGCGACACTGCCGCTACGGCGGCGTTACAATCGAGCTAGCGCGCATTGCACTAATTGGGAGTGAGGGGCATGGCACAACTCGACGGCTCGACCATCATCGCGCGCAGCCTGCGGCGGCAAGGGGTGGAACACATCTTCGGCATCATGGGCTTTCCGATCGTTGATCTCGCCCAGGTCGTGCAGCGCGAAGGCCTGCAGTACTACGGTTTCAGAAACGAACAGGCGGCCAGTTATGCGGCCGGTGCGGTCGGCTTTCTGACCGGTCGTCCCGGTGTGTGCATGACGGTATCGGGGCCAGGCATGGTGCATGCCGTGGCGGGCTTGGCGAACGCTTGGGCAAACTGCTGGCCGATGCTGCTGGTGAGCGGTGCGCCCGATTCCTATCAGCGCGAACAAGGTGGCTTTCAGGAGGCGCCGCAGCTTGAGGCCGCGCGACCTTTCGTCAAACTCAGCACACGGCCCGACGCGCTGGCCCGTGTGCCGGCCTATGTCGAGAAATGTGTGCGCACCGCCATGGTGGGCCGGCCGGGCGCGGTCTATCTCGACCTGCCTAACGATGTGATCGCCGACCAGCACGATGAAGAGACGGTGCGTTGGGCACCCTGCTGCGGGCCGGCGCCCAAGTCGCTGGCCGATCCCACCCAGATCGACGCGGCACTCGCGGCTTTGCGTAGCGCCAAGCGGCCGCTCGTGATTGTGGGCAAGGGTGCAGCCTACGGGCGCGCCGAACAGGAAGTACGCGATTTCATCGCAGCGACGAGGTTGCCGTTTCTGGCTACACCGATGGGCAAGGGCGTGGTGCCGGACGATCACGCGCAGTCTGTCGCGCCAGCGCGTTCGCTGGCCTTGCAGGAGGCTGACGTCATTTTCCTCATCGGCGCGCGCTTAAACTGGATTCTGCATTTCGGCCTGCCGCCGCGTTTTGCAGCGGATGTGCGCATTGTGCAACTGGGTATCGCCGCCGAGGAAATCGGCACCAATGTGCCGAGCGAAGTGGCGCTGGTGGGGGACGCGCAGGCGGTCATGACACAATTGAACGACGCCTTACTCGCTGCACCCTGGCAGTTCGCGGCCGAGCGCGACTGGTGGCAGGCCCTGCGCGCCAAGATTGCGGAGAACGATGCGCAGGTCGCGGCCATGACCCGTGACGACAGTCTGCCGATGGGCTACTACCGCGTGTTCGGCGAGATTCGCGCGCAGTTGCCGCGTGACGCCATCATCGTCAGTGAAGGCGCCAATACCATGGATATCGGCCGCAGCATGATGCCGAACTACGAGCCGCGCCAACGCCTCGACGCCGGCACCTTCGGCACCATGGGCGTGGGACCCGGTTTCGCGATCGCAGCGGCGGTCGTGCATCCCGCGCGTCGTGTGTTCTGTATCGAGGGCGATTCGGCCTTCGGTTTCAGCGGCATGGAAGTCGAAACCGCCTGCCGCTATCGACTGCCGATCACCTTCATCGTGATCAACAACAACGGCATCGGTGCGGGCGAAACGGTTTTGAGCGAGCCCGTGCCGCCGAATGCCTATATTCCCAACGCCCGCTACGACCGCGTGATCGAAGCGTTTGGTGGCCGCGGCTTCTTCGTCAATACGCCCGAGGAATTGCGCAAGGCCTTGGGTGAAGCTGCGCAGGAAACGATGCCGACCCTGATCAATGTCATGATCAATCCGCAATCAACACGCAAGCCACAGAAGTTTGACTGGTTGACGCGTTAGGGCTGGTCCTTACCTACGCCGTCTCCAGCGCGGCGTAGCGCTTCACCACTTCTTCCAGATCCGCAATCAACTCCAAGGCCGCCGGCGGCAAGGCCCGATCAACCAGCGTGCCGATCAACATCGGCAACTCCAGCAATCTCGATTGCGCCGCTGGCAAGCGCAGCGGCACGAAAGCGTTATTGGCTACTTCGGCATGCAGCAGGGCAGTCGTCGCGAAGCCGACCGCGTCGGTTTCGCGCACGATGGCGCGCACCACACCGAAATCGTTGACGATGACCGCTGCGTCGCGGCGTGCTTCGTCGCCCGCTTCGTTGCGTAGCTCGTCACCGATGCGACGGATGAACCAGCGTGGGCCCGGGCCTTGGACAATGGGGTAGGCCATGATGCGCGCCAGGCTGTGGCTGCCGGCAGCAGCAAGCGGATGACTGGGCCGCACGAAGGGCAGGGCGTGGATGACGCCGATCTCACGCAATTGCAGGCCGGCGGTCGGCACATCGGGACGCACGCCGAAAAAGAAATCGATGCGCTTTTCGCGCAGCTCGTGGGCCAGCGTGCTGGAGTCCAGCGCCTGCAGACGAAAGCGCAGGCTGGGGTAACGCCGCATACCACGCGCAATGGCTTCGGTGAGGTAGGGCTCGATGAGGCCGGCTTCGGCGCCGATCGCCAGACGCCCACTGGCGGAACCCTTGATGAGCCCTATTTCGCGATGGGCTTCGTCCATCAGGCGCAGCGCCTGGGCGGCGGCCTCGATCACGACCTTGCCGTAGACCGTCGGATGGGAGCCGCGCCGGTCGCGTTCGAATAGCGGCGCGCCGTAGGTTGTTTCCATACGCGTGACGACATCGCTCAAAGTCGATTGGGACATGCCTAGCGCCTCGGCCGCGCGGCGCATATTGCCGACATAGGCCAGTTCCGTCAGCGCTTCGAGTTCTTGGCGGTGATCCATGGACAGGGCTCTCGCTAGGGCCGCTCCCCACAGAAAGCGCGCTCAGACTCGTTTGACCGGATAGACGAACGTATCGAGTCTATTATCCGGTTTTACGAACGACAAGCATTGGTGCCACTATTTGCACCCTGACCGAAGCCGCGCTCGTGCCGGCTCCGCATCCCCCGTTAAGGGGCACAAACCGGCTCCCGGTGTCGCACACCGCCTGCCGGTCCCACGCGTTATTCGCAGGAGAGGCATTCCATGGCTCAATTCGACACCCTTATTCAGAACGGCACCATCATCGATGGCACGCGCGCGCCGCGCTTCTGCGGCGATGTTGGCATCCGCGACGGTAAAGTCGTCGCCATCTCGCGCACGCCCTTGAACAAGAGCGACGCCAAAACGGTCATCGACGCCAGCGGACTGATCGTGGCGCCGGGCTTCGTTGATCTGCACACCCATTACGACGCGCAGATCCAGTGGGACCCCTACTGCACCCTGTCCGGCTGGCACGGCGTGACCTCGCTGGTGCTCGGCAACTGCGGCTTCGGTTTCGCGCCAGTCAAGCCCGAGAATCGCGAGCGCGTGATGCTCTCCATGTCGCGCGTCGAGGCGATCCCCTTCGACTCCATGAAGGCCGGCATGTTGTGGGACTGGGTGACTTTCCCGGAATGGCTGGACAGCTTGGCGCGCATGCCGAAGGGCATCAATGTCATCTCCTATGTGCCGCTCGGTCCGCTCATGATCTGGGTGATGGGGCTTGAGGAAGCCAAGTCGCGTGAACCGACGGATGCTGAAATGGCGGAGATGTGCCGCTTGATCAATGTCGGTATGGACGCGGGAGCACCGGGTTGGTCGGTACAGAAATTGGGTGATGGATTCACCTCGGTACAGCGTGACTACGACGGTACGCCGATGGTCACCGATATGATGAGCAATGAAACCTGCCTCAAGTTCGCCGAAGTGCTGAAGAAGCGCGGCAACGGCCATATCCAGATCACCCAGGCGCGAGAAGATATCTACGAGGATCTGGTGTTCGTCGAGAAGCTCGCCGAAGTGTCGGGTTGCCCGATACTGTTCAACGTCGTGTCGGCCAACAACTACCATCCGCGTCAGAGCAAGCGTCTGCTGGCGTGGGCCGAGAAGGCCCAGGCCAAGGGTAATCAAGTCTGGTTGCAGGCGGTCAGCGTCGGCAACGAGCAGACCTATACCTTCGCAGATTTCAATCTGCTTGATGGCCAGGACGACTGGCG
>JANMJF010000456.1:0-2617 GCA_031371245.1 Pseudomonadota bacterium
CAAGTGCTGTGAAGTCCGCGCGATGTGGCTACCAGGCCACATCGGCGGCCTGTTTTGATTCTAACGCGCGTAATACTCTATGGTCGATCGCAGTGACATTGATGCAGCCGCCAAGAAGCCACGCAAAGGCCGTGGTGCGACCTTGTCGCCGGCGCCGCGTTATGTCGATCTCGAGCGCGAAGGTTTCGATGATGGCTGGGGCAGCGCCGACGAAGTACCGGCCGTCTTGCACACCACGGTCACCGCAGAGCGTATCCAAAGTCTCATTAATCGCAATCAGTCGCCAGATCTGCCGTTCAATCTGTCCATCAATCCCTATCGCGGCTGCGAGCACGGCTGCTCCTATTGCTACGCGCGGCCGGCGCACGCCTATATGGATCTTTCGTCGGGGCTCGATTTCGAGAGTCGTCTATTCTCCAAACCCGACGCCGCAGCGGTGTTGCGCCGTGAACTCGCCAAGCCGGGCTATCGCTGTGAGTCCATCGCGCTCGGCGCCAATACCGATGCCTATCAGCCCATCGAACGACGCTTGCGTATTACGCGCGCCATCATCGAAGTGCTGGCCGAGTGCAGTCACCCGTTCAGCATCGTCACCAAGTCGGCGCTGGTGGAACGCGATATCGATCTGCTGGCGCCACTGGCGGCACGTGATCTGGTGCAGGTATTCGTCTCGATCACGACCTTAGATCGCGAACTGGCGCGGCGTATGGAGCCGCGTGCGGCGGCCCCCCAACGACGGGTCGAGACCCTGCGTCGACTGGCAGCTGCCGGCATTCCGAGCGGCGTGATGTTCGCGCCCGTGATCCCGGCTTTGAACGATCACGAACTCGAGCGCGTGCTTGAGCATGCGGCGCAGGCCGGTTGTCGTTACGCCGGCTATGTGATGTTGCGCTTGCCGCGCGAGGTCAATCCCTTGTTCAAGGACTGGCTCGCCAGCCACTATCCCTTGAAATACGAACGGGTCATGCATCGTATTCAGGACGTGCGCGGCGGACAGGACAGCGACAGCCGCTTCGAGCATCGCATGAAAGGCGAAGGGGTATTCGCACAGCTGGTAGCGCAGCGTTTTGCGCGTGCTTGTCGCAGTCTGGATCTGAACAAGTCGCGCTACCAGATGAACACGCGGCTATTCCAAGCCCCACGGCCGGACTCGCCCCAGCTCAGTCTGTTCTGAAGCGAGACGTGTGATTAATTGATGGCGGTTGAAGTGGGCACCGCGTCGCTGCCCGGCACACTCGTTGCCAGCTCCCAATCGGTTCCGAGCAAGGTCTGATCGAGCAGGGCGAGGAAGGAATGCAGCAAGGTCGGATTCAAAGCCAGGTCGATACCGCCGCCGAGGTCCGGCGCGAGCGTCAGGATCATGCCGCCACCGTCCTGGGGGCGTAACTGACCGCGAGTCAGCAGCACCGGCGCTTCGCCTAAGGGCAGCGCGCGATTCAGGCCTTTGTAGGGCGTCGCGAAGTCGCTGCTGTGGCGCGCGACTTCGTGTTCGAAGCGCAGTAGCTCCTGCTTGGCCAGCGGGTCTGCCTGGGTCTGAATACGCGGCTGTGCGGCGAGCGCTTGGGCCAGCGCCGGACGTATGGCCTTGACAAAACGGCGTGTCAGCCAGCAGCGGAATTCTTCTTTGTTCTGGGTCGAAACTCGCAACAGCAAGCGATCCTCGCTGGCGACAAATGCGATCTGGATCTGGTCGAGTTGTGACATGCGCGTGTTGAGTGTCTAACGAGTGAAGTCCGTTGGCGGCGCCGTGGGCTGGTAGCATGGCCCTTTATGATGCCGGCTGACAATTCCACAGCGACGCGCGAGTCCCGGCCGGCGGCACCCGGAAAAGAGACAGCATGAATCTATCACCGACCAGCCTGGCGCGGACGCCGCTGGCGCGCTATCAAGCCGACCTCGACGCCGGCCGTATCACCTACGACGCCGCCCAGGCAGCGGCTGTGGCGCACGTGGAACGCATTTTTCACGAACTGACCGGCAGCACCGATAGCGGCGCTGGCCTCCTGAACAAACTGTTCGGCCGTCGCAGAGCGCTATGGTCCGGCGTGCGCGGGCTCTACCTGTGGGGCCGGGTTGGACGCGGCAAGACCTATATTGTCGATACGTTTTTCGATTGCCTGCCGTTTGTGGCCAAGCAACGCATTCATTTCCACAATTTCATGCGCCAGACCCACGCCGAATTGCGCCTGCTCAAGCAGCAGGCCGATCCGCTCAAGCAGGTCGCCGCGCGCTGGGCGGCAAAACAGCGCGTGCTGTGCCTGGACGAATTCCACGTCGGCGACATCACCGATGCCATGTTGCTGGCCACGCTGCTTGAAGCTCTTCTAGGCCACGGCGTGACCGTGATCGCGACGTCCAATGAAGCGCCCGAAGAGCTCTACACCGGCGGCTTACAGCGCGAACGGTTCCTACCAGCGATCGCCATGATCAAGGGCGTCCTGGAAGTATTCGAACTGGTTGGCGATACCGACTACCGACTGCGAGCGCTGGAACAGGCGCCGGTTTTCTATTGTTGTGGGCCCGGTGCCTGCACGGCTGAGCTGGCGCGCAGTTTCGCGGCCATGACCAGCGGGCTGGCTGCGCAGAGTTGCCCGCTTGAGGTAGAAGGCCGCAGCAT
>JANMJF010000497.1:0-4473 GCA_031371245.1 Pseudomonadota bacterium
AGTGGCGTCGGGGTGCCAGGTCTCAGGTACCCTATGGGCGACGGCCGAGGGCGTGGTGGACGCGTCGCCTAAGCGTGGTATCCACGTGTAAATTTTTTCGTGCAGCTCGCATGTGCCCGTTGTCAGGCGAACAGGTGGGAAACGATGGCCATAATCAACGTTATGAATTCCTCTAAAGCGATGCGCGTCGGCTACAGCCTGGCGGTAGTTACGATGTTGCTCGCTGGACAAGTCGTGCTCGCCGACCCGCTAAGCTGGATTGCCGGTGACGGTGCGTGGGAGCACGCGACCAACTGGTCCGGTGGTGCGTTACCAACCGCCGGCGATTTTGTCGACATTCAACATCCTGGCAGCGTCACTTCGTCGGCGGCGGATAACCTGGCAAAGGAATTTGTGAACAAGAGCGCGCTCAGTGTAGCGGCTGGCAAGCTCGCCGTGACTGGCACCCTCGATACCTTTGGGGTGGTCTCAGTGCATGCTGGGGCTGCGCTCGATGCAGGACGTATCTATGTGCAGAGCGGCGGTGGTTTAGATGTCTCCGGCATTGGCGCCAACGTCAACGTCACTGAGGGCGTTTTCAGTTCCGGCGATTGGACCATGGCGCTCGGCGCCGCGCTCGGCGCCGAGAGTTTCGATAACTTCAATTCACTCGTTCTGACCAGCGGCGCTCGCGCGACCGCCAAAAGCATGATTAATCATCGCGGCAGCGGCGTGTCTATCAGCGATGCCAATAGCAGCCTGACGATCCACGGCAATCTGACCAACGACGGCACAGTATTCGTTAGCGACCAAGGGTTGCTCGATACCCACAGCGTGCGCAACAACGCGACTATTCGCGTCACTGAAGGATCGCAAACCGCCGAGAGTATTTTTAATCGCGGGCAGGGCAGCTACCTACAGATCCGTGGCGCGAACGCGCACCTCACGGTCAGTAACGTGGTGACCAACGGCAACGAGGATGGCGTGGGCCGGATCGAAGTGGTCGAGGGTGCGAACGCGCACATCAACAATCTGATCAACGATGGTGCTGTTGACGTCAACAATGGTCATTTAACGGGCGATGATCTCGATAATCGCGTTGGCGCGGTTGTTGTGAGTGCTGCTGCGGTCGATTTGACGGGACGCCTGCTGAATAGCGCTGTGCTGGACATCGACGCGACGTCCGTAGTGCGCACGGCAGAGTTTCAACAGAGCGGGGGCTACACCAGTATCAAAGGCGGGACCTTGGGCGCCAGTAGCGATTTCGGCGTGCAGATTGCTGCGGGCGAATTCCGTGGCCACGGCACCATCGATGGCAAACTAGTGCTGAGCGGCACGGGCTTGTTAGCAGTTGATGACATTCCGTTCTTCGATTCAGTCAGCCACTTCGACGTCATGGCCGGTCTCGAGCTACTCGGCGGCACCTTCGTCGCCGATCTCGCCGGAACCGCCTTGGGCGGCTACGACGTGCTCAACGTACAGGGTGCCACCATCCTCGGCGGTACGCTCAAGGTCGCGCTACTCGACGGTTTCAAACCCATGCTCGGCGATGCTTTCGACATCATTCTCGCCGACAGTATCGCCGGCGCCTTCGGCACCATTGTGTTGCCGACACTCAGCGACGGTTTGAAATTCACCACCCTTAACGGCGGCACGTTCTTCCGTCTGCAGGTCGCGGCCGTGCCCTTGCCGGCACCTGCCCTACTGCTCGGCGGTGCCCTCGGCGTGCTGGGTTATACCGGGCGACGTCGTCGCGCCGCGTGAATGACGCCAATCAATGCGGCAATTCGAACACATAGAGTTCGTTGCCACCGTTGGGCTGATAGATCTCCGGGCTCTGCTGCGCGGTCAGTAGTTTGAATACACCCATGCCGCTCGCCACCGCTACGTACTGGCGACCCTTGACGGCGAAACTCACCGGATAGCCATGCAAGGCGGCACCGAGCCGCGTTTGCCATAACAGCTTGCCGTTCTCGACATCGAAGGCCTTGAAGTAGCGATCGACATCGCCGACCAGGGCCAGGCCGCCAGCCGTGGTCAACACGCCGGTCAGGAACATGGCGCGCTGTTGCACGTTCCAGCGTTCTTGCATGGTGCTGAGATCCCAGGCGGCGAGACGGCCGAGTTGACCGTTTGCGCCCGGCATGGGGTAGACCCGCGATTCGCCGCCGTAGCCGCCGAAGCCGACCACCTTCTCGACTTCGCGCCCGACCATGTCCACGCACAACTGATGCTGCGGAATGACCAGCGCGCGCGTCGGTGGATAGTAGGCGCTGGCCTGCCAGTTGTGGCCGCCATAGATACTGGGGCAGACCGACACGGTGTCGCCGACCTTGGCGTCGATGATGTCCTGCCGATAGCGCAGCTTGCCGGTGTCGCTGTCGAGTGGGCCGAAAAGGTTTTGATAAATAGTTTCGGTAAAGCCGAGGAATGCGCCGGTGGCGCGATTAAGCTTCCACAAAATGCCGTCTTTGCCGATGGTAAACAGCAGCGGCTGCTTGTCGATATCGACCAGCACGCGTTCGAAGCCGACTTCCATGTCCAGCGTCTCGCCGGGAATATGCTGGTAGTACCAGACGATGCGGCCGGTTTTTGGATCCAGCGCCAAGGTCGAGTTGGTATACAGCGCCGCATCGGTCGGCGACATGCCGCGGCTTGCGGCGACCCACGGCTTGGCCTGCGAGACGCCGATGAAAAACAGTTTGCGCGCAGTGTCATAGCTGCCGGCGATCCAGGTGTCGCCACCGGCCCGCAGTTCCGGCGGCTGCTTGCCCCAGCTGGCGTCATTGGGATCACCGGGGCGGGCGATGGTCGAGGTGCGCCACAGCTCTTTGCCGGTGTCGGGATCGTGACCGGTGATGAAGCAGCCTGCGACCTTGTAACGCTCGCAGCCATTGATACCGCTCACTACCACGCCATCGGCGATCAAGGGGCCAGCGGTGTGGGTGTAGCCCTGGCGATAGTCGGCCTTCACCGTGCGCCACAACTGTTTGCCGCTGCGCGCATCAATGGCGACCAAGGCGGCGTCATAGGTGGCGAGAAACACCTTGTCGCCATACAGCGCAATGTTCTTGGTCGGCCCGCCGAGGGTGCGTGATTCGGCCGGGTAGTCGTAGGCGTATTCCCAGATCAAATCGCCGCTGGCGGCGTCGACGGCTTGCACCACATTGCCGGGGTGGGTGAGGAACATCACGCCGTCGTGCACCAGCGGTGTGACCTGGTTGCTGCCCTCGTGCATGGTCAGGGCCCAGGCCAGGCGCAGTTGCCCGACGTTGCTTTTATCAATCTGCTTGAGCGGGCTGTAACCCTGACCATCCTGAGTACGACGCCAGCTCAACCAGTCGCCGGCGGGCGGGTCGGCGAGCAGGGCATCGCTGACCGACGCATAATTTTTGACGACGTGATTGGTGAATCCGGCGGCTTGCTTGGCGGCTTCGGCTATCGAACTGGCGGCCGACCAGCTGCGAAACTGCGGAGCGCCGCCGGCCGTCGCTTCTTGGCGGGCCTGGGCGGGGTCCCAGGCCGCGCCGCGTACCGCCACCCCGATCGAGGTGGCGAGATCGGCGCTGAGTGCCCGGTCACCGGTCGCCGCGCCGTTCACGCGCAGGAGATGCGCAGTGATGGCGGTGTAGAGCGCAGGCTTCAATGAGTGCGGCGCGCCGGCCGGCATCTGCGCTGCGCTGAAGGCATTCAAGGCCGCGATGGATTGATTGCCCCATTTCGCCATGAAGTTTGGCCCTGCCAATTCTGGGCCGTGGCCGGTGCCGCGCAAAGTGAGGTGATGGCAGTCGGCGCAATACTGGTCGTAACCGAGCTTGCCTTGCGCGGCCTGTTGCTCGGTATAGACGCTGGCCAGTCCAGCGGCTTGAACGATGTTGCTCGCGAGCAGCAAAAACACGAAGAGTTGAAGGCCCATGGCAATCCCGACGAATAAGGAGGGTCGGCAGGATTGTGGTGGCAGGTGCCATGGCAATCCAGTCACCGTAAGGGTAGTACCCGCGCGCGGGTATCGCCGGGCCACCGCCTGCGGTTACTCTCGAACTCGGTTCACGTTATTGAGGAGACGCTGGTGGCACTCGATCTTTTAATCAAGAACGGTAGCGTGGTCGATGGCACGGGGCGCGCGGCTTATCGCGCCGATGTCGGTGTGCAGGGCGGCAGGATCGTCGCGCTCGGTACGATCGATGACAGCGCCAAGCGCAGCATCGATGCCAGTGACTGTGTGGTCGCGCCGGGTTTCATCGATCCCCACACCCATTACGATGCCCAGATGTGCTGGGACAACGCCGCCACGCCGTCGCCCTGGCATGGTGTGACGACCGTGGTGATGGGCAATTGTGGCGTCGGCATCGCGCCCTGCTTGCCCGCCGCACGGGAAATCGCCATGCGCGATCTGGTCAATGTCGAAGCCATCCCCTTCGAAGTGTTGGACCGCGGCATCACTTGGGAATGGGAGACCTTCCCGGAATTCATGCAGGCCGCAGCGCGCCGTCG
>JANMJF010000505.1:0-2908 GCA_031371245.1 Pseudomonadota bacterium
AGACGGCGCGCAGGCATTCGTGAAGTCGTGGAAGGAGCTGCTTCAGCGTATCGCTGAAAAGAGCGAGGCGCTCGCCGATGCGAGCTAGGCGAATGCGGACATGAGCAAACCCGAACTCAGCCACGACAGCTCCACCAATGCGCTGATCCGGCGTTTTCGCCGGCTGCGGGAAGCACGCGCATGAGCACCACGATCAGTCCGCTCGCCGGCAAGCCGGCACCGAAGTCGCTGCTGGTCGATGTGCCGAAGCTGCTCGCCGCGTATGTCGACCTGCGCCCCGATCCCACGGTGCCGGCGCAGCGCGTCGCGTTTGGCACCTCCGGGCACCGGGGCAGTTCCTTCGAGCGCAGCTTCAATGAATGGCATGTGCTGGCGATCAGCCAGGCGATCTGCGAATACCGCAAAAGCAAGGGCGTCGATGGCCCGCTGTACATCGGCATTGATACTCATGCGCTGTCGCAGCCGGCATTCGAGAACGCGCTGGAGGTGTTGGCCGCCAACGGCGTGGAAACGATGATCGCCAGGGATGGCGAGTTCACGCCGACGCCGGCCGTCTCGCACGCGATCCTGGCCTACAACCGTGGCCGCATCTTAGGGCTGGCCGACGGCATCGTCATCACGCCCTCGCACAATCCGCCCGACAACGGTGGCTTCAAATACAACCCGCCTAACGGTGGCCCGGCCGATACCGACATTACCGGCCGGATTCAGGATCGGGCCAATGCACTGCTCGAAGGCGGCCTCAAAGAGGTACGGCGCACACCATTCTCGCAAGCGCGCCGCACCGCAAGCACGCACGCGCACGATTTCGTCCAGGCCTACGTGAACGATCTCGGCCACATGATCGACTTCGACGCGATCCGCAGCGCCGGCATCCGCATGGGAGTCGATCCGCTAGGCGGCGCCGGCGTGCATTACTGGGCGCCAATCGCGGAGCGCTACAGGCTCGACCTTACCGTGGTCAGCGAGGAAGTCGATCCGACTTTCAGCTTCATGACCCTGGACTGGGACGGCAAAATTCGCATGGATCCATCGTCGTCCCATGCGATGCATCGGCTGATCGGTTTGAAGGATCGCTACGACGTGGCGTTCGCCTGCGACACTGACCATGACCGCCACGGCGTCGTTACCCGCAGCAGTGGATTGCTGGCGCCGAATCATTACCTCTCGGTGCTGATCGACTACCTGTTCCAGCATCGGCCGCAGTGGAGCAAGACTGCCGCAGTCGGCAAGACTTTGGTCAGCACCGCGCTGATCGACCGTGTGGCGAAGCGGCTGGGACGCAGGCTCTACGAGGTACCTGTCGGCTTCAAGTGGTTCGTCGACGGTCTGTTCGACGGCTCACTCGGTTTCGGTGGCGAGGAAAGCGCCGGCGCGTCGTTCCTGCGGCACGACGGCACAGTGTGGACGACCGACAAGGATGGCATCGTGCCGGCATTGCTGTCGGCGGAAATCACCGCGCGCAGTGGCCGCGATCCGGGCGAGCTGTATCGCGACCTCGTTGGCGAGCTTGGCGAGCCGGTGGCCGACCGCGTCGAAGCGCCGGCGACGGCCGAGCAAAAAACCAGGCTGGCGAAGCTTTCGCCGAAGCAGGTCCAGAGCACCGAACTGGCCGGCGATAAAATCGAAAGCGTGCTTGTTCATGCGCCGGGGAACGACGCAGCGATCGGTGGCATCAAGGTGACCGCCGCCAGTGGCTGGTTCGCCGCACGCCCCTCGGGCACCGAAGACATCTACAAGATCTACGCGGAGAGCTTTAAGGGCAAGGCGCATCTGCAATCGATCCTGCAGGAGGCGCAGAGCATCGTCGATACGGCGCTGACAGCGCGCTGACGCACAAGCAGGCACGCTCACGATTCACCCACGTTGCACACAATCAGGGAGCAGCCATGTCCCGCGAACTCGATCAGCAATGCATCAACACAATCCGCTTCCTTTCGGTGGACATGGTGCAGAAAGCCAACAGCGGGCATCCGGGCATGCCGCTCGGTGCCGCGCCGATGGCCTACGTATTGTGGACGCGCTGGCTCAAATGCAATCCGCGCAACCCGCATTGGGTCGATCGTGATCGTTTCGTACTCTCGGCCGGGCACGGCTCGGCGCTGCTCTACAGTCTGCTGCACCTGACCGGTTACGAACTTTCCCTGGACGACATCAGGCAGTTCCGCCAATGGGGCAGCAAGGCGCCGGGGCATCCCGAGCGCGGGCACACGCCTGGCGTGGAAACCACCACCGGGCCGCTCGGGCAGGGCATGTCCAATGCGATCGGCATGGCAATCGGCGAGGCACAACTGGCCGCACGTTACAACCGTCCCGATCACGCGGTAATCGATCACCATACGTTTGCCATCGTCAGCGACGGCGACCTGATGGAAGGGGTAGCCTCCGAGGCGGCCTCGCTGGCCGGCCATCTCAGGCTGGGCAAGCTCACCTGCCTGTACGACGACAACTACGTCACCCTGGCCGCTGGCACGGACATCACCTTTTCCGAGAATCGCGCGCGTCGCTTCGAGGCCTATGGCTGGCATACGGTATCGGTGCGGGACGGCAATGACCTCGCCGCAGTCGACGCGGCGCTGCAGGCTGCGCGCGCGGAAACCGCACGGCCCTCGCTGATCCTGGTGCGTACGCATATCGGCTACGGCTCGCCCGAACAGGACACGTTCAAGGCGCACGGCGCCCCGCTCGGCAGGGACGACGTGCGCAAGACCAAGCAGAAACTGGGTTGGCCGACCGAGCCGGACTTCCTGATTCCCGACGCGGCGCTCGCGCATTTCCGAGGGGTGTTGGAACGCGGAGCGCATGACGAAGCGGCGTGGAACGAGCGGATGAGTGCCTACGCCATGACGTTTCCGGATCTGTTCCAGGAACTTCAGTGCCGCCTGCGCGATGAACTGCCGCCCGGATG
>JANMJF010000511.1:0-2193 GCA_031371245.1 Pseudomonadota bacterium
GCGGGCCTGGCTCGATCAACTTTTCGATGAGGTCGGTTATGTCGACGCCTTCCGCGTCGTCAATCAGCAGGACGAGCAATACACCTGGTGGTCCAATCGCGGCGCGGCGCGTGACAACAATGTCGGATGGCGCATCGATTACCATGTCGTCACACCAGGCTTGAAACCACTGATCAAGCAGGCAGCTATTTACACCGCCCAACGCTTTTCCGATCACGCGCCACTGACCATCGATTACGACTGCGCGCTGGAAGATTTCCAGGCATGA
Source organism: Pseudomonadota bacterium (assembly GCA_031371245.1). Taxonomy (GTDB): domain Bacteria; phylum Pseudomonadota; class Gammaproteobacteria; genus JADJYF01. The sequence continues at coordinate 269 of JANMJF010000511.1, forward strand.
GGGGCCGAAAAACCTAGGCTTGTCGCCGTATCCGATAAACCGCAATCTCGGCCAGCAGATTCGGCCACAATCCCATGCCTGGCACCGCGCGGTGCTGCGAATCCACCGGCGCCCGTTCCAGCACCTGCAGGTGTTTCGCCGCGCACAAGTCCTCGAAATCGCTCAAGGTACACATGTGGATATTGGCGGTGTCGTACCAGGTGTTCGGCAGGTGGCGGGTGACCGGCATCTTGCCGCGCAAAAACTGCAAACGGCATTTCCAATGACCCATATTGGGAAAGGTCACAATGCTCTCGCGGCCGATGCGCAGCATTTCGTCAATCAGGCGGTGAGGAAAACGCATGGCCTGAATGGTCTGGGTCATGATCACGAAGTCGAAGGAATCGGCGTCGAACTCCGAGAGGCCGGCGTCAAGGTCGGAATGTATGACATTCACACCACGCTCGATGCAGGACACGATGTTGTCCGGATCGATTTCAATGCCATAACCGGTCACGCCCTTCTGCGCTTGCAAGGCGGCCAGCAATTGCCCGTCGCCGCAGCCCAGATCAAGCACGCGACTGCCGGTGGTAATCCAGTCGGCGATCAAGACCTGTTCGGCGCGCAGGCCCTGCATGTTCAAACGGCAGTCTCGATGCGATCGAAATAGGCCCGCAGCACGTTGTGGTACTGGGCAATGGGCAACAGGAAGGAGTCGTGGCCGAGTTCCGATTCGATGTCGACATAGCTGACATCGAGATCGTTATCCAGCAGCGCGCGCACGATCTCGCGCGAGCGCTTGGGTGAGAAGCGCCAGTCGCTGGAAAAAGACACCACCAGGTAGCGCGCCTGGCAGCCGGCGAGCGCGGCCGTGAGGTCGTCGCCGAATTCCGCCGCCGGGTCGAAATAATCCAGCGACTTGGTCATCAGCAGATAAGTATTGGCATCGAAGCGATTGACGAAGGATTCGCCCTGGTAGCGCAGATAGGATTCGATCTGGAATTCCACACCGAAATTGAAATTGATTTTGCCATCGCGCAGTTCGCGGCCGAACTTGGCGTGCAGCACGTCATCGGACAGATAAGTGATGTGGCCGACCATGCGCGCCAGACGCAAGCCGCGCTCTGGTATCACGCCGTGTTCGACGTAATGACCCTCGTGAAAATCTGGATCGGAACGAATGGCCTGACGCGCGACTTCGTTGAAGGCGATGTTCTGCGTCGACAGGCGCGGCGCGGCCGCAATCACCAGCGCATGCCGCACACGCTTGGGAAAGTCGATGCTCCACTGCATAACCTGCATCGCGCCCAGACTGCCACCCATGGCGGCCGCCCACTGCGCGATGCCCAGCGCATCGGCGAGCCGCGCCTGGCTGGCTACCCAGTCGCGCACCGTAACGATGGGAAAATCCGGACCGTAACGTTTGTCGGAATGAGGCTTGATCGCCAGCGGCCCGCTCGAGCCGCCGCAGCCGCCGAGATTGTTCGAGCACACCACGAAGAAGCGATTGGTATCGACAGGCTTGCCGGGACCGATGCAGTTGTCCCACCAGCCGGGTTTAGGGTGCTCCTCCTCATGGTAGCCGGCCGCGTGGGCGTCACCCGACAAGGCGTGGCAAATCAGTACCGCGTTGTCGCGTGCCGCGTTCAGCTCGCCATAGGTCTCATAACAAAGGTCGTAAGACGGCAAGGTGACGCCACAATCGAGCGCCAGCGGCTCATCAAAATGCCGGACCTGCGGAAACACCAGGCCGACACTGTCGGCGTGTTTGGCTTCGGGCATGAAGGGGCTACGCAGGCTCGGATGTTTAATGACAGGGGGCGGAGTCTAATAAGTGCGGTTACTCCGTCGGCCAGGCGGCGCAGCAGGACGTCATCAAAGCCCAGACGCAGCTGAGCATTCTCGAGCTCCAGGAACAGCGCATCGCGCAGCAACGTGCCACCCAG
>JANMJF010000526.1:0-3223 GCA_031371245.1 Pseudomonadota bacterium
GATGAAGTCATCGAATACGTGGCCGCGCGCTACGGTCGCGACCAAGTGGCGCAGATCATCACCCATGGCACCATGGCGGCCAAGGCGGTCGTGCGTGATGTCGGTCGCGTGCTGGGTTTCCCCTATGGTTTTGTCGACCAGCTCGCGAAACTCATTCCCTTCGATCCGCAAATGACCCTCGCACGCGCGCTGATCGAGGAGCCGGCGCTCAAGCGCCGTCAGGACGAAGAGGAGGACGTGCGCGCCATCATGACGCTGGCGTTGCAGCTCGAAGGCCTGGCGCGTAACGCCGGCCGGCACGCCGGCGGACTGGTCATCGCGCCCACCGCGCTCACCGACTTCATGCCGCTGTATTGTGAACAGGGCAGTGAAGCGCTGGTCACGCAGTTCGACATGAACGACGTCGAAGCTATTGGCCTGGTGAAATTCGATTTCCTCGGCTTGCGCACTTTGACCATCATCGATTGGGCGGTGCGTGATATCAATCGACGTCGAATCGTGGCCGAACAAGCACCGATCGCGATCGAGAAGATTCCGCTCGATGACGCAACTACCTTCAAGTTGGTGCAAAACGCCCGCACTACGGCGGTCTTCCAGCTCGAGTCGCGCGGCATGAAAGAACTGATCAAACGGCTGAAGCCTGATCGGTTCGAAGACTTGATTGCGCTGGTGGCCTTGTTCAGACCGGGGCCCTTGCAGTCCGGCATGGTCGACGATTTCATTGAACGCAAACACGGACGTCAGGCGCTTAAATATGCGGTGCCAGCCCTTGAGCCGATTCTGAAAGCGACCTACGGTGTAATCCTCTATCAGGAACAGGTCATGCAAATCGCGCGTGTGCTGGCCGGTTATACGCTGGGCGCCGCCGACCTCTTGCGCCGCGCGATGGGTAAAAAGAAACCCGAGGAGATGGCCAAGCAGCGCGAGATCTTCGTCGGTGGTGCGCAGGCCAATGGCATCGCGCAGGCCGATGCTACTTATATCTTTGACCTCATGGAAAAGTTCGCCGGCTATGGCTTTAACAAGTCCCATTCTGCCGCTTATGCGCTGGTCGCCTATCAGACTGCCTGGCTCAAGGCCCACTACGCGGCGGCGTTCATGGCGGCCGTCATGTCGGCTGACATGGATTCCACCGACAAGGTCGTGCGTCTGATCGAAGAATGCCGCGCCCTGGGTCTGTCGGTGGTAGCGCCCGATGTCAACCGCTGCAGCTTCCGTTTCAGCGTTGCCGACAGCAAGACCATTCGTTATGGGCTGGGAGCGGTGAAGGGGGTGGGCGAAGCGGTCATCAATTCGCTGGTCGAGGAGCGCGACAGCGAGGGGCCTTACCGCGATCTGGTCGATCTCTGCCGGCGTAATGCCGATAAGCGCATCAACCGTCGCGCGCTGGAAGCCTTGATCAAAGCCGGTGCCTTCGACTGTTTCAGCCATACACGCGCGGTGTTGATGGCGGCGCTCGATCAGGTTCTGCAGATCACCGACCAGCATCAGAAAGCGGCGGTCTCCGGGCAGTCGGATTTTTTCGGTCTTGCCACCGAGGCGCTCGACGAAGTTGCGCCGCTGAATGTTGATTACGCAAGCGGCGTGCGCGAATGGAGCGCGGAAGAATTACTGGCGTGTGAGAAAGAAACCCTCGGGCTCTACCTCAGCGGCCATCCCATCGACCGCTATCGCGCCGAACTGTCGGCTTTCGCTAGCTCGTCATTGGCCGAGATTAAGCCCGGTAAGAGACGTATCGCCGGGCTCATCATGTCGGTGCGCATCATCAAGACCCGCCGCGGGCGCATGGCTGTGATCTCGCTTGACGACCAGACTGCGCGGGTCGAGGTCACGGTCTATCGCGAGGTCTTTGAGCGGAATCTGGACAAACTGGTGACCGAGTCTATGGTCATTGTCGAAGGTGAGTGTTCGCTTGACGAATTTTCCGGCGAGCATGCCGTGCAGGCCAGCGAGATCATGACGCTGGACGAGGCGCGCAATCGCCTCGCCCGCGCGCTGGTGCTGAGCATGTGCGAGACCGAGTTGGGCAATGGCTTCGTGCACGATCTCGAAACCATGATCGCCGGTCATGCCAACGGTCGCTGCCCGATCGCCATAGAATACGCACGCGCCGACAGCCGCGCCCGCCTCAAGCTCGGCGAACGCTGGCGGGTCAATGTATCCGAGGGCCTGCTGGACGGGCTCAAGCGCCACTTTGGAGCACACCATGTTCATCTCGAATATTGAGACCCAGGGCCATGACTGAACGCGTAGCGGACGGCGGCCAGGTCAATTTCAACTTCCTCGATTTCGAGCAACCCATCGCCGAACTCGAAGCCAAGATCGAGGAATTGCGACGGGTCGGCGACGATTCGGCCATCAATATTTCCGAAGAGATCGAGCGTCTCGGTAAACGTTCGGAGGAACTTACCCGACAGATCTTCTCCGCGCTGAATGCCTGGCAGGTAGCCAAGCTCGCCCGTCACCCGCAGCGTCCCTACACGCTCGACTATGTGGCGCGCATGTTTGAGGACGTGCATGAGCTGCACGGCGATCGCGCGTTTGGTGACGATCCTGCGATCGTGAGCGGTATCGGACGCCTGAACGGTCGTGGTGTGGCTTTCATCGGTCATCAGAAGGGACGCAACACCAAAGACAATCTGCTGCGTAATTTCGGTATGCCGCGGCCCGAAGGTTATCGCAAGGCGCTGCGCATCATGGAAATGGCCGAGCGTTTTCGCTTGCCGGTGCTCACTTTCATCGACACCCCCGGTGCCTATCCCGGTATCGATGCCGAGGAACGCGGGCAGAGTGAGGCCATCGCGCGCAACCTGATGGTGATGTCGGGACTGCGTACGCCGATCGTGGTGGCCGTGATCGGCGAAGGCGGCTCGGGCGGGGCACTTGCTATCGGCGTTGGTGATCGCATTCTCATGATGCAATACGCGACCTACGCAGTGATCTCGCCCGAAGGCTGCGCATCGATACTGTGGAAGAGCGCTGATCGTGCGTCCGACGCTGCCGAGGCGATGGGCATCACCTCCGCCAGTCTGCTTAAACTCGGGTTGGTTAATACCATCATTGAGGAGCCCTTGGGTGGCGCCCATCGTGATCCGGAATTGGCGGCGACGCGCTTGAAGAGTGCCATATTGACGGCGCTCGAGGAGCCTTCCCTGCTGCGTCCGGAGGAACTGGTGACTAAGCGTCGCGCGCGCTTTGCAGCGATCGGTGAATACACCGATCG
>JANMJF010000717.1:0-5223 GCA_031371245.1 Pseudomonadota bacterium
GCGGCACCCCTTTGCTTGGCTTTCCAGCGCTGCAGGAGGGCGTCGATAGCGTTGAGCTGCGGGTGTTTGACGACGCCTCGCGCGCCCAGGCGGCGCACCGCCGCGGGGTGGCCCGTCTATTGTTGTTGGACTCGGGCAGGGCCATCCGTCACCTGCAGCGCGATTTTCCGCGCGCACGCGAACTCGGCTTGCTGGCGGCACTGTTCGGTCATAGACAATCACCGCTCGCAGCTCTGGTGCTGGGCGCCGCGCGGCGGCTGTTGGCGCAGTGCGCGGCGCCGCGCACTGCGGCTTGTTACCTGGCCCTGCGCACGCACTTTCATGACGGGCTGGCCGCCGAGATCATGGTCGCCGCCGCTGCGCTCACCAGCCTGCTGGAGCGTGCCGCAAGTTTGCGCACGCCGCTCGCCCGGGTACCGGCGGCGGCGCGTGCCGACCTTGAGGGGCAGCTGACATTGTTGCTCGGGCCAGCGGCCATGGATCATCTGGATAGTGCCGGACTGAGCCGCGCGGCGCGCGCCTTGGATGCCATCACGCGGCGGCTGGAACGGGTCGATTCGAATCCCGGCAAAGATTTGCGCAAGCTCGAAGCGGTGGCGCCGTTGGCGCGCCGCCTGTGCGCCTTGGTCGAGGCCAGCGGCGAAGTGACGCCGGCCTTGCGCGTCGCACAACTCCTGCTTGAGGACTACCGCATAAGCGTGTTCGCGCCGGAACTCGGTATCGCGACGCGGGTGGCGGCCGGCGATATCGAGACCGCCCTCGCGGCGCTGGAGTCAGGCCCATGACGACGAGCCGGCCTATGCGCCTGTCGCTGCGCAGGTGCAGGGGCCTTAGAATGCCGATGGCACGGCGTCCGTGTCGCCTCACATCCTTCAGCAGCCAGCCACGGTGAACCATGAGCCGCGCACTCGACTACCTCCTGCAGGCGCGCCCCGAGGCAATGGGCGCCTACTTCAAATTCGTCAAGGACAATGGCAGTCGTCTCGACCCCAAGACGCGCGCCTTGATTTCGGTCATTACCAAAGTCGCGGTTGAAACCGAGCTCGGTCTGGTGCAATACACGCGCAAGGCCTTGGCCATCGGCGTCAGCGCCGATGAAGTGCTGGACGCCTTGATGATGGCTTTCCCGGCGCTGGGCTTGAGTCGCATCGTGTGGGCGGTCGAGATCTTGATCGACCATGGCGTGGAAGGGTTCGCGGCGCTGAAGGCCAATGCCGATGCCGCGCTGGAAGTACTCGACGTGTGCGCGCTCGATGACTTGCCCGAGCGGCAGACGGTCAAACGCAACTGCGGGCGACGCGCCCTGTTGTTATGGCGTGAGGGTGATACGGTGCGGGCCTATAAGGCCTATTGCTCCCACCAGGGCATGGAACTCATGAGCGGTGGCATCAAGGGCGCGCAGGTCACCTGTGCCCAGCACGGTTGGCAGTTCACGCTGCCGGAGGGTCGTTGCAGCCGCGGCGAGAAATGGGGCTTGAGCGAACTGGTGGTGAGTGTGGTCGGCGCTCGTGTGCTGGCGCAGTGGCAGGATTGAACGATGGCACCGGTGTTTTCTTTTGACACCTTACTGCACGCTGGTGCCGACGAACTGCTGGCAATCTTCGCCGCCAACCGCAGCGCAGTTGCAGTTGATAACGATCTGCGGCGCGAACATATCGCGCAGCAACTCGGCCTGCGCGTGCCACAACTGCTATGCGGACTCGGCTTCAACGCCACTATGCCGGTGCTCGATGTGGTGCATGGTGCGCTCGGTTTCCGCCATTTCGACGGCCTGGTGACGGCGCGCAATTATGCTTTCATTCACGACGTCTACAGTGCGCTGACGATCAACAACATCGTTGAAGTCTACGCCGCGATGGCGTGCTTCGACGAGCCGGGCACGCACTGGTCGGAGCTGGTGTTGACGCGCATCACCAATCTTGAGTCACAACTCGAAGAGACCATCAACCCCATTCTGATCGGCGGCTACAAGCTCGAAATCCGCGCTATCTACGACAACCGCCTCGCGTCCCAGGCCTTCGTGCTCGCGCGCCTGACACCAAACCACGCGGTGATGCGCGATGTCGCCAACGAAAATGCCTTGATGCTCGCGCGTGGCGCCATCGAGCCGCAGGCGTTTCTCGAAGCCAGTGGCTTGTCCTTGGACGAAAAGCGCCGGGCGGTCTTTCAAGGCCTCATTCCACCCCTTATCGCTGATCACTACATCCGCCAGATCGACTCGGTCGAAGAGCGTCTGCGCTTCCGCGAAGCGCTCGCCAGTTCAGGCGAATAGCGTCGCGCAATAGGCGCGCTGGCGTGCCTCTAATTGCACGTCTAGTCCAACAGCAGTGCTCGCATAGCGCAGGCGGTAATACAGTTGCAGCAACTCATCGCGCTGCACGCCGCCACTGGCAGTCGGTGCGGCACGGCGCAGGAATCGCGCCATCGTTTCGCCTGGCATCGGCTGTAATCCTTGCATGGCAAGCTGCTCCAACAGTGGTACCAGCAGCGCGGAGCCCACAGGTGCGATGGGTAGACGGTCGGCACGCGTGGTGCGCACCGCTAACGGACTGCGGCGCAGTCGCCAGTACAACAAGGCCGCCAGCGGTGGCACCAGCCATAGCAGTTGATCGGTTAAATCGCTGACCTTGGCCTGGCTCAGGCGTTGATAGCGAAACACCAGCCAGGCGCCGACATCCTGCACCAGCTGCCAGCGTGAGGCGCGTTCGTCCTCCCACTCAAACCATTGCGATGGCGTGCTGTCGAGCGTCATCCAGGCCCCATCGACATAGGCCAGCGCCCACGCATGGGCGTGGCGCGCGCGTGCGATATAGGCGCGCTCCATGGCACTGTAATCTTCGACCACATAGCCGACGGCGTAACGTGCGGGGATGCCGGCTGCGCGCAGTAACAGCACCGTCGCCGTGGCGAAATATTCACAATGGCCACGCCGCGTCTGGCGCAGGAAATCTGCCAGCGGTGTGCGCCAGGCAAAGGTGTCGGGTTGCACCAGCGCGTATTTGAAGTGCTCGAGGAAAAATTGACGGATGCGCGCGGCGCGTTGCGCTGCGGGCGTAGCATCGCCGCCGATCTCGGCGAGCGTTTCAGTGAGCAGGCCGCGATATTGGTTGGGCACTTCGCTGTCGCTGGCGATAGGCGGCGGCTCAAGGCTATAGGGGGCGGCCTGCTCGACCGTGAAAGCCAGTGCACCCGGCGGCGACTCGGCCAGCAAGGTGCCGAAGCGATTGCGTTGCAGTTCGGCGATTTCCTCACTGGCGATCAGACGCGTGCCGCGCGGCACTGGTAACAGCGCCAGCTCGTGGCGATGTTGCACGCTGATGTCGATGCGCGCACGTCGGCCCTCGGCGCCGCCGTTGATATCCCAGGCCGCCACATCAGTGCGCTTGTCGAGCGCCGTGAAGGGCGCCTGCTGCGCGGTCCAGCTGCCGAAGTCGAAGACGTCGTAGCTCGCTTCGTGCAATAACAGCGGCAGCTTCACCGCAGCACTGGGCGTGACACGTATACGGATCTGATCGGAGAGTTTGAGTCGGCCAATAGTGCCGATGGCCGTCACTGCGCGATTGGGGTTGTTCAAGGACCAGGGGAACTGGTTGACCCAATACATGACCGAATCCTCCAGCCAGCGCGCCGTGCGTTCGATACCGAGCTGGGTCAGACCCGCGACCATCGCCGCCAGGACTAAAGCCAGCGTCCAACGCGTCCAGGCGTAGCGTCGCGGCCGCGCGGCGACCAGCATGCCGAGCACGATGGCGACACAGAACGCCGCGTAGCGTGCGTCGCGATGGGCGCCGCTGCTGGCCGCCAGCAAACACAGGCACAGGTAGTGCGGCACGATATCTATGCGTGGGCCGAAATCCTGCTGGCGACGCAGACTGTAGAACAGTGCACTGAGGGGCAGGGTCTGCGCCGTGCTGGCGCGTTCCACCAGCACCAAGGGAAAGAAGCAGTAGGGCGCGACTTTCAGGATCTGGTAGATGCCGTGCACCGAGTAGCGCGAAAACTGCACGACGGTGACGAGTGCGAATACCACGCTGGTCAGATCGGCGGCGCGATGAAAGTCGCGTGTCGTCAACGCCCATTTGATTGGCGCTGCGGTGATGCCTTCGATGATCAACGCCATCACGATGGCGCCACTGAGGTTGTCGGTCAGCACGCCCCAGCCCAATAAGGCCACGGCCAGCCACAGGCGTGGCAGCGGCGTGACGCTATGGGTCACAGCACTCACTGAGGCCCTGCAAGGCGTGCCAGATCGGCGGCCAGATGGTTGATCCGCAGTCGATGATAGGCTGGCCCCGCGTTGGGTGGGGCTGCGGCTTGGTGGTCGGAGACGACGTGCAGGCACAAGGTCGGCAGGTCGTGAGCGCGCAGGTCTGCCACCAGCGCCTGCCGTGCGGGGTCGTCGCGGCCGAAGACTAGAATCACACTTGCCAGGCGGCCGATGCGCTCGCGCATAAGGGCCGCAACTGGGGCGAAATCATCACCACCGACGGCGCAAGTCTCGGCCAGATAGGTCAGTGCGCGCAGGCCGTCGCCGAGACCGCGACCCGCCGAGAGTTCCAACACGTCGGTGCCGGCGATGACAAGATCGAGGATCGAGTCGCGTGGTCGCGTAGCGCTGACGATAGAAGCCGCGACTTCGATGACAGCCTCGAAACAGGCCGGCGCGTCGGCCAGATGGGTATCCACCACCAAGGCGTGGCGATCGAAATATTCGTCTTGGTACTGTTTGACGATCAAGGCGCCGGTCTTGGCGAAGCTGCGCCAATGAATGTGGCGGCGTGCGTCGCCGGGCTGATAATCGCGCAGTGCGGCGAATTCCTGGGAATCGCCAACGGCCAGCGCCAGAGTCACGCCGCCGGGTTGGTAGCGCCGCTCGGAATGCAGGCGGATACGCGGGATGGGATGACGGCGCGGCAGCGCAAGCAGTTGGCCGGCGAGCACGAACTGGTGGCGCGCGCGACACAGCCCCAGGGGATCGGGACGCAGCACACGTACACTGGCGAATCGCAGCCAGCCGCGGCGCAGCGCGGTGATTTCGATCTTGACGCGCACCGTCGCGCCTGGCGCGATGGGCGGTAGCCGAGTCAGCACGAGTTCCGCGCCGCGTTGTTGTCGCCGCAGCGCCACCCAACGCGGAAAGCCGACTGCGCGATCGAACCAGTTGCTGGCGGCTTGCCGTTGGCCATCGCGCCGCGCCTTGAAGTCCGACAAGGTGAGTGGTGG
>JANMJF010000581.1:0-5720 GCA_031371245.1 Pseudomonadota bacterium
AGACGGCGAGCCTGGGCGATCGGGTGTGGGTCGACAGCAACGCCAATGGCCAGCAGGACAACGGTGAAGCGAACGTGGCCGGTGTACGCGTCTTCCTCCTCAATCAATTGGGGACGACCATCGATACGCAGCTCACCGATGCTAGCGGCAACTACCATTTCGTCAATCTCGTGCCTGGCACCTATAGCGTCAAATTCGATCTGACGACATTGCCAGCCGGCTATTCGGTCACAACGCGCGACGCTGGACTTGCCACTGATGACACCGATAGTGATGCGGATCCACTTACCGGGGCGACGATTCAGACCGTCCTCACTTCCGGCGAAGATGATCGGAGCTGGGACCTGGGTATTAAGGGCAACCTCGGCATCGACATCGAGAAACTCGTTCATGGCGAGTACCTCGTGCAAGGGGCAACCGGTGGTGAAGGTTTGACACCTGGCTTCTGGAAGAACCATAGCGTCTACGGGCCTGCGCCTCTGAGCGGCTGGCCGGAAACGGGCTTGTCGCCCAACGACAGCTACGAAACCATCTTCGGCGTAGATGTTCCCGGTAGTGCGCCGAGCCTGCTGGCAGCACTTGGTACCGGTGGCGGTGGCGTAGATGCGCTGCTGCGTCATTCCACAGCCGCCCTGTTGAATGCGTCTGATCCGTACATCAGCTACGCCTACACGAAGGCGCAGATTATCTCGATGGTGCAGAGCGCGTTTGCGAACGGCACCTACGAGCCGACCAAGAACCTGTTCGCCACCCAGAACGAATTGGGCGCCGATCTGACCACGCTTGCGAACAGCGGCTCGACCCTGGTTGTTACGCCGGATGTGGATGCGGATACATCGGGAAGTGGTCCGGTCATCCCGGTCGGCGGGACGGCGGTGTTCACCTACATCGTGAAGAACACTGGAACGGTGGAATTGAGCAATATCCAGCTGACCGATGACCGTATCGCATCCCTGACTTTTGTCGGTGGCGATACGGACCACGATGGGCGGTTGGATGTGACCGAGACATGGACCTACACGGCTCGCGAAACTGTCCTCCAGTCGGGAACCGAGTATGTGAATATCGGCACGGTCGTTGGTCGCGATAACGTCTCCGGCGTGCAGGTCACCGACAACGACGCAGCCCACTACAACACGCCATCGCTTACGCAGTCGTTGGGTGATCGCGTCTGGCTGGATAGCAACGCTAACGGCATTCAAGATGCTGGCGAGGTAGGTCTCGCCGGCGTTACCGTGCAACTCAAGAGCACTGGCGGCGCGATCCTACAGACCGCGACGACGAATGCGGACGGCAATTATTTGTTTGATGTGGCGGCCGGCAGCTACAAGGTGACCTTCTTGACGCCTAATGGCTATGTCGTGAGTGCGAAGGATAGCGGCGGTAACGACAACGCTGACAGCGATATTGATGTGATCACCAAGACGACGGACGTCGTGACTGTCGCTGCCGGGCAGCAAAACCTGTCGGTCGACGCTGGTGTGTATCAGACCGCTAATCTCGGCGACCGCGTCTGGCTCGACACCAATGCCAATGGTCAGCAGGATGTTGGCGAGACCGGTGTCAACGGTGTGACCGTGACCCTGATCGGGGGCGGCGCAGATGGCCTTATCAACAGCATCGGCGACACCACCCAGACCACACTCACGGCCGGCGATGGCAACTACCTGTTCGGCAATCTGACCCCTGGCACACAGTACCAGGTGATGTTCGGCAAGCCCGGTGGCTACAACTTCACGACGGCGAATGTCGGCAACGATGCCAGCGATTCGGACGCAATCGCCGCGACTGGCAAGAGCCAGATAGTCACCCTGGTCTCCGGCGAGAGCAATCTCACGCTCGATGCCGGTCTGGTCGCTCAAACCGCGACTATCGGCAACCGCGTGTGGTTGGATTGCAATGCCAATGGCATTCAGGACAACGGCGAAATGGGCGTCGCCAATGTCACCGTCAAGCTGCTGAGCGCGGCTGGTACGGTGCTGGCCACCCAGACCACCGATGGCAACGGTGAATACCAGTTCACCGGTTTGAACCCCGGCGACTATGCCGTGCAGTTCACGCCGCTCACCGGCTATAACTTCACGACCAAGGACGCCAATAACAACAACAGCGACGCGCTGGATTCCGATGCCGATATCGTTACCGGCAAGACCATTACCACCACGCTATCGGCGGGCGAAATCGATCTGACTTGGGACGCTGGTCTGACACCGGTGTGCCGGCCGGTCACGTTCGATTTCTCGGGCAGCAGCGCCACCGATGGCACCGACGGCAATTCGCGTTCCTACACTGACGGCTTGACCGGCGTGTCGGTAACGGCGCGTGCTTTCAGCCAGGACAAGGGCACCAATACTTGGCAGAACGCTTTCCTGGGCGCCTACGGTGGGGGTCTGGGCGTAACCGACTCCAGCGAAGGGTCGGGTGGCAATAACACCCATACCATCGACAACGTCGGTCGCAACAATTACATCGTGCTGCAGTTCTCCCAGGCGGTGCTGGTGGACAAGGCGTACTTCGGTTATGTGGTCGGCGACAGCGACGCGCAGATCTGGGTTGGTAACGCGGGCTCGGCCATCACCACCATGAACAACAGCGAGCTGACGGGTGCGAGCTTCACGGAAGTGAATACCACGACCCTCACCACGGCACGTTGGGCTGATTTCAATGCGGGCGGTGTGCGCGGCAACCTCTTCATTATTGCCGCCGACACTACCGACACCACGCCTGAAGATTATTTCAAACTCCAACAGGTCTCGATCTGCGCGCCTGACTACTGCAACCCGGTCGCGAAGGCCAGCATCGGCAACTACGTGTGGGAAGACAAGAACTACAACGGTCTGCAGGACGCCAATGAAGCGGGGATCAACAACGTCACAGTCAAACTGCTGAGCAGCGCCGGTGCGGTGCTGGCCACGACCACTACCGACGTCAATGGCGCCTATGGGTTCACCGGGTTGAACCCGGGTGACTACAAGGTGCAGGTAGTGACGCCCAATGGTTATTTCATCACCAAGAAGGACATTGGCGCCAACGATGCCTTAGACAGCGATATCGATAGCTCCGGCACCACCGTGCTCACGACCTTGACGGCCGGTGAGAACGATACGACCTGGGATGCGGGTCTCTATCGCAAGGCCAGCGTCGGTGACAAGGTCTGGGAAGACACCAACCACAACTGGTTGCAGGATGGCAACGACCCAGGCATCGGCGGTGTCAAGGTGGCCTTGATGGATGCGTCCGGCGCGACGGTGCTGCAGACCACCACCACCAACACGGCCGGCAACTACCTGTTTGCGGATCTCGATCCGGGCACCTATGTGCTGCGCTTCGACAAGGGCGGGGTGCTGTATCACAACATCTACATGGACAACTGGAAGTGGGGCGTCAAGGACGTCGGTAACAATGACGCGATCGATTCGGACGTCGCTGGCAACGGCACCTCGCTGACGAATGTCACCAAGACCGATGCCTTCACCCTCATGTCGGGACAGGCGGATATGACCCGCGATGCGGCGATTACACCTATCGTCATCGACCTTGATGGCAACGGCATTCAGACCGTCAGTCGCGCTGATTCGAGCGGCACCTTTGACCTCTTCGGCAATGGTGCGGGTATCCATTCCGGCTGGCTGTCGGGTGGCGATGGCTTCCTCGCCGTCGACAAGAACGGCAACGGCATGGTGGACAACATCAGTGAGATGTTCGGTGGTATCGCCAAGGGTGCGGGCTTTGCCAGTCTCGCGGCTTACGACAGCAACCATGACGGCATGGTCGACAAGAGTGATGCGAACTTTGCAGACCTCCTGATCTGGCGCGATGCCAATGGCAATCACGCCACCGATGGCGGTGAGTTGAGCGGTCTCGCTCAAAGCGGTATCGCCAGCCTCGCGGTTGGTTACACCGAAGTGCCCTTCCTCGACGCGCAGGGCAACCTGCACCTCGAGCGCAGCACGGCGACCTTCGATGACGGCAGCTCGGTCGCCATGACCGATGTCTACTTCAACGTCTCGGCGGATGACGCGGCGGCGGCGGGTGTGAGCTTGCCGACTATCGGCGAACTGATCGGCAACGACAGCAGTCTGGACGGCCTGCTGGCCGGTCTGGGTGTGGCACCTGTCGCAAGCCCTGAGGCCGTGGCAGACAACGCCTTCGACACCGGCGCGGCCGATGCCATGAAGCAGATGGCTGCGCTTTACGATCAGGTTGCCTTGGCCGCCTGAACGAAGACTGGCCCCGGCGCGGGCTACGGGGTGGTGCAAACGGGGGGCTATGCCCCCCGCTTTGTTTTGACCTTGCGGTGATCGGCAGCGCGGCAAGTCATAGGTTTAAAGTTCTCGCGCTGGCCTGCCGCCATCCCTGCTGCCGACTGTCTGGCGCGTAATTCTGATCCGGTAATTCCGCCTGTGGGTCCACCATTGCAAGACAAGACCATGTTCCATCCCGACACGTCGCCCGCGCCGTCGCCCGTTACCCGTGCAGACGACATGGTGCTGGATCGCCTGCTGTTCCTGGCCCGCTATTTCGGGCGCAGCTTCGACGCCGACCAACTGACCGGCGGCGTACCCTTGCCCGCCGGTCGCGTCACGAGCGACGAACTGCTGGAGTGCGCTGGCCGCGCCGGCCTCGCGATCACGCCGGCTAAAATTCCTGCCGAGCACATCAAGGCATCGATGTTGCCGGCGCTAATCGTGTCCGAGGGCGGCGACGCGGTGGTGGTACTGCACCGTGACGGCGAACGCATGGAATGTGCTTTGCCCGGTGTAACGGGCAGCCATTGGCTGAACATCACCCAGCTCTTGTCCGAACATCCCGGACGCTGGTTTTGCGTGCGGCCGGTATTCCATTTCGACGCGCGCAGTCTGCTTTATCACCTGGCCGAACCGCGTCGCTGGTTCTGGGATGTGTTCAAAGCCAATCGCAGCATCTACCAGTGGGCGCTGCTCGCGACCGTGGTCATCAATCTGCTCGCCATCGTCGTGCCTTTTTATTCGATGGCGGTTTATGACCGCGTGGTGCCCAACAACGCGCTCGACAGCTTGTGGGTGTTGACCACCGCCGCGGTGGCGGTCACGGTCTTCGATCTGATCAATAAACTGCTGCGCAGTTACCTGTTGGAATGTGCGGCACGCAAGGCCGACATCGCGCTCTCCAGTCATGTCTTCGCCCACAGCATTCGCTTGCGCGCTGCCAGTCGGCCGGCCTCGGGCGGCGTGCTGGCCAATGTCGTGCGTGATTTCGAATCGGTGCGCGAATTCTTTACGTCCACCACCCTGACCTTGCTCGGCGATCTGCCGTTCATGGTGTTCTTCATGGCGGTGATCGGTCTGATCGGCGGCAAGCTGGTGCTGGTGCCCTTGATCATCGCGCCGCTGGCGCTCGCGGCGGCGTGGCTGGTACGCGCGCCACTGGCGCGCACCATCAATGCCAATACCAAGGAATCTGCGTCACGCACTGCTCATCTGTTCGAAGTCATGAACGGCCTCGACACCATCAAGGGCCTCGGCGCCGAAGCCTGGGCGCGACGCAAGTGGGAAGGCTTGAGTGTGCTGATTGCGGAAAACAATCTGCACATGCGCGAGATCAGCGCCTTCGGCAACTATGCGGTGGCGACCCTGATCGGACTCAACACCATTCTGATCGTGATGTTCGGCGCGACCATGGTTGCCGAACACACCTTGACCATGGGTCAATTGATCGCGGTGTCGATGCTGTGCTCGCGG
>JANMJF010000701.1:0-3239 GCA_031371245.1 Pseudomonadota bacterium
GACCGAGGGCGCAATGAAAGTCGGTGCGGCACTGCTGATCTGGATCGTCGGCCGCTGGTTGATCGGCGTGGTCGGCCGCTTGCTGCAGGAAGTCATGCAACGTCAGAAGGTCGACCCGACCCTGATGCGCTATCTCGGCAATATTCTCTCGGTCGCCTTGAACATCATCCTGGTGGTCGGGATCCTCGGTTATTGCGGCATTGAAACCACCAGCTTCGCGGCCCTGGTCGCCGGCGTCGGCATCGCAGTCGGCGCGGCTTGGGGCGGGCTGTTGGCCAACCTCGCGGCCGGTGCCTTTCTGATCGTGCTGAAACCCTTCAAGGTCGGCGATTTCATCAGCGCCGGTGGCACCACCGGCACGGTCAAGGAAATCGGTCTGTTCGCCACCGCCATCGACACACCGGACAATGTGCTGACCATCATCGGCAACAACAAGATTTTCGCAGACAACATTCAGAACTTCAGCACCAATGCATTCCGTCGCGTCGAATTGAAGTGTCAACTGGCCGGCAGTGCCGATCACGTCGCCGCCATGGAACTGTTGCGCGCACACATGACGAGCATTCCCAACGTGCTCGCCACACCCGCCCCGGAAGTCGAGATCCTCGATTTTAATCTGGTCGGGCCGGTGCTGGCCGTGCGGCCGTACTGCCATAACGACCACTACTGGCAGGTGTATTTTGCAGGCAACCGCGCCATCCGCGAGTCACTCGCCGCAGCCGGCTTCCCGGCACCGACACCTTCGCAAGTGGTGTTTACGCGGGCGGGCTGAGCAACAAACGCATCGCGCGATGGGCTATGCCGGCATCCATGAACACTTCGCCTTCGACGACGAAGCCGTGGCGTGCATAAAAAGCCAGCGCCTGCACCTGGGCGTGCAGATAAACCTGGTGCAAGCCCCGCCCGCGGGCTGCTTCGACGGCGGCATGCAGTAACTTCGACCCCAGGCCGTGTTTGCGTGCTTGCGCCAGCACCGCCATGCGTCCGATGTGACCATCGGCCAACAGCCGCACGGTGCCGACCGGCAGCTCGTCGCGCAGCGCTAACCAGTGCTGCGCGCAGCCATCTTCGCCGTCCCATTCGAGGGCCTCGGCTACGTGCTGCTCGTCAATGAATACGCGTCGGCGAATGTTCGCCAGCGCATCACCATCGCGTGCCCACTCGGCGACTCGAATCACCACCGAAGAGCGCTCAGCGACCATGGTCGAACAGCAGCGCACCACGGTTGTACAGATCAAGCGCGAGTTCGAGCGCTGCCGCCGTACGCAGATCTGCCGCCACGTTTGGCCATGTGTTATGCGCGCAGAGTCGTTCGGCTAGGCGCGCGGCCGCGCCGCGACATTCGATCGCGTCACCGTCGACAAACAGGGTCACGGCCCGGCCGTGTCGCACAAAACCATAGCGACTGGCGGGCGCACGCACTAGCCGCCCACCGCGCGCGAGGCGTGCAGCGAAACGAGGGAGGTCGAGTGGCCGCTGCGGACGCGCTTGTAACTCGGGATATTTCGGCGCCGTAGCAAAACGACCGAACCAGGCCGCGAAAGCATCACCGTCGGCAAGTAGGCCACGCACCATGTCGTGCGCCCGCTTGATCGTGGCGGCGTCGATCTCGCCGGGATTGACCACCGGCACCAGCGTGCCGTCGGTATAACGATCGCCCTCGCTCAGGCCGTCGATCACCGCGTCGGCCCAATGGCTCAGCAAGTCGGCGCGGCTCGGCGCGCGAAAACCTATCGAATAAGTCATGCAGTCGTCGCCGACAGCCATCCCGTGATGGGCATAACCTGGCGGCAAGTAGAGAATGTCCCCCACTTCGAGCAACCAATCGTGCTTGACCTCAAAGCCCGGCAACAGACCTAGGTCTTCGTGGCCCAGCAGCGCGGTGTTCGCGTCGCAGCGTGGTCCAAGCTGCCAGCGCCGCTGACCCAGACCCTGCACCAGAAACACATCGTATTGATCGAAGTGCGGGCCGACACTGCCGCCGTCCACCGCATAGCTCACCATCACATCGTCAATGCGCCAGTCGGGCAGAAAGCGGAAGGCATCGAGCAGCGTGGCAACCGCTGGCACATGGTGATCGACCGCCTGCACCAACAGCGTCCAGTTTTTTTTCGGCAACGTTGCGAAACGCGAGGCTGGGATGGGGCCGTGTTCCAGCCGCCAGCCGCGCTTGCCGCGCACTACCAGCCGCGACTCGACATCGGGCTGACAGGCAAGCCCGGCGAGATAATCGGGTGCCAGGGGATTGTGCCAAGCCTGCCAGGCCTGGCGGATCAACAACGGCCGCTGTTGCCACACGCGGGCGAGAAAAGCCTGTGCGTCGAAGTTCTCGCGCCAGACGAATTCCCTCGCCGGCGCGTCTTGTCGTTTGGGGCTCAAGCGCCGGCGGCGAACAAGGCTTTAGCTGTCGCGTAATCGGCCTTGCCGTTTGGTGCCCGTGGTGT
Organism: Pseudomonadota bacterium; assembly: GCA_031371245.1. GTDB lineage: Bacteria > Pseudomonadota > Gammaproteobacteria > JADJYF01. Next base: position 2,445 of record JANMJF010000701.1, read on the forward strand.
CTGCGCCACGATCACCAGACGCTTGGGCAACTTGTAACTCGCGAGCTGGCTGCGCGCCTCGGCGACAATGTCCTGGGCCGTGGCGCTGGCACCGGGCTTCAAGGACGCGACTGCCACCACCCGTTGACCGAATTGTTCGTCAGCCTCACCGAACACCAGGGCATCTTCCACCGCGCCATGGCGTTTCAAGACTTCTTCGACTTCTTCAGGAAAGACTTTCTCGCCAGCGGTGTTGATGCAGTTCGAGCCGCGTCCGAGCAGGGTGATGCTGCCATCGGCTTCGACCGTCGCCATGTCGCCGGGAAAGGAATAACGCTGGCCGTTGATTTCACGAAAAGTGCGCGCCGATTTCTCAGGGTCTTTGTGATAGCACAAGGGCACCAGGCCACCGTTGGCGACCATGCCCACTTCGCCCGAGCCCGGCTGCACTTCGCGGCCGTCTTCGGTGAAGACCTTGGTGGTCGGTCGCAGAGCAAACTTGGCAGTCTCGCCTGGCGGCGTGTCCTTGGTCATGATCGACTGCCCCATGCCGCCTTCGGTGGCGCCCAGTACATCGCTGAGCGCAAGCTGCGGCAGATGCTCAAGCATGGCGCGCTTCACTTCACTCGACCACATCGCGCCCGATGAGATGATCAACTGCATGCAGGACAGATCCCAGCGACCAGGGTGCTGTTCGAGCGCGCGTAGCATGGGCCGCGCGAAGGCGTCGCCGACAATGATCAACTGTTGCACCCGTTCACGCGCAATGGTGTCCCACAGTTCCAAGGGGTCGAGACCGCGGCCTTCGAGAAACAC
>JANMJF010000702.1:0-3565 GCA_031371245.1 Pseudomonadota bacterium
CGGCGCATCCTGCCGCTGCCGGATATGTCGGCGGCATTTCGGCTGGAGCCCGGCAATCGCGAACCGCGCATCGATCCCGCCGGGCTCGCCTGAGCCCAGCGCCGGCGCCCGTTACGGACTGCCGCGTTGACGCCGGGTCACTACGCGTAGTACACAGCACCCTTGCCCCGTTGCTAGCGCCCCCGGAGATCCCTTGGCCCGACAGTTCTGCACTGCCCTGCTCTTGCTGTGCGCCACCGGATTGGTGGTCGCGCCCTCGGTGGGTCATGCCCAGAGCGCTTTCGCCTGCCCGGCGGTGCTGAGCGCCGATATTCCGCCGCGTGCCGCCACCATGGCCAGCGGTTCGAACTTCGCGCGCAGCATCGCCACCCTGGTGCGCGGCCAACGGGATGCGCAGACCGCGCGCGCGGTGTTGCACGGTGACATCCCAGATTTCCTGCGTCGCTTGAAACCCGTCGAGCTGCATGCCTACACCAGCGACGGCCGTGCGCTTAACGCCACGGTCTGCGTGATGCCTGATTACCTGGCGGTCGGCAGCGACCGCGATTTCCTGCGCATGCCGATGGGTTTTGCGGCGGCTGCTCAAATCGCGGCGCGGCTCGGCTTCGTTCTCCCGACGCCGCGTATCGTCGATGCCATCTATCGTCAGTCCGAGCGCCACTTGCGTCCGCAACCGCTGCGCGCCGGGCCCGACATGCGCTCCACCGCCTACTTCACGCGCCATAATGCAGACATCCTCGCGCAGGCGCGGCGCTTAGGCCTGGCACCGGGGCTGTTGCTGGCCGGCCATAAGAAAGACGTGGTGTTGTCGAATCGCTTAGACAGCCATCCCGGTCGCATCGCGATCTACGGCTGGCACCAAGCCAATGGCGAGCCTATCCAGCCGCTCAGCACCGCCCATGGGCTTGAGTATGTCGACTACAGCCACGGCATTCGCCTGGTCGCCGATGTGATGCTGTTGAATGGCGAGCCCACCTCGGTGCGCAAGGTGCTAGCGGATACGCAGTTGTCTGCGGTCTTGAGCGATGAAGGTCCGGTCGCGAGTCTGGCGCGTTACATTCCCGAGAGGAATGGCCGCGTGGCAAGAATCGAGACCGCAATGGTGGCGTCGCTGGGGCATTGAGCCCCCGGCAAGAGTGTCAGGGTGAGGCGCGCTCACCGACGGTCTTACAACAGCGAAACCCCAGGTGATAATTCGCATGACTGTGCGCATCCATCACCGGTCCGCCGTGCCAGAACGGTGCACGCCAGCGGCACCAGTCGGGATGGGCACGGTAGGTGTCGAAGATAAACCAGCTGCCTTTCATTTCCGTCACGCCTAGCGCGCTACTGCCGGTGCTGGCCATCTGCGCCGGAGTGAGTGGCAGGTTCATGTGTTCGGCGGCGTTGCCGTTCAGATCGTAGACGCTGAGCGGGCTGCGGCACGCGGGGAAGTCGCCGGCTGGATAGGTGTTCGATCCACATTGTGTGAACCCGCCGCCCGCGCAGCTCGCCGATTTGCGTCCGCCCTGGGCGCAGATCCCACGTTTGAATTCTGGCCCATAACTCCAGCGCGCCTGCGGCGCGTGCGTTTGGTTATGGGCAGCGCGCATGCGCGCGACTGCCGCGCCCATGCTCACTCCCTGGGCCAGATCGAAACGATAGTCCGGTGCTTCCAACGCACCCTCACAGGCGCCTTCCCATTCGTGCGCATCGCACAGGCGCTTGCCAACCGCCGTACAGACTTGTGCGGCTTCGGCGGCCTTCACCCACACCAGCGGATATTCGCAGGGGATGTCTGGAAACTCGAACTGATCGATGCAGGCGTGGGCCTGCTCAGCGCTCTCGCGCGCCGGGTCGTAGAGCGGCGCCATATATTTCGCGCCACAGATGCGTTCGAAATCGGCATTGCCATAGTCGACGGCTGCACTTGCGAGGCGCGTGGTGCAGGCTGCGCGGGTGTCGGCATGCACGGTAATGGCAGGGTTACCCTGACCCATATAGCCCGAGCCCAACACCAGTGCGCGCAGCTCGTCCATCTGTTGCGGCGTGTAACCATGCACCTGGGCGATATGCGCAAGCAGCTCGTGGTTCTGTGCCGCCAGCACCTCGTTGGTCTGCGCGCCACGGGTCGCGCAGACCATCAGCAGCAGCGCCAGCAGCCGCAGCCTCATTGTCCGTCGGCTGGCGCCGTGCGCCGCGTCAAATAGAAAAAATCGCGATTGTCGGGGGTCGACAGAAAACGTGGCACCGGCGTGCCGCGCAGCACCGGATCCCCTTGGGTCATCTCGCGCACGACATGTTCGATGATCATCTTGTGATTGTCCTGGCGATACAACGCGAGATAAGTATGCACCAGCGCATTCATATCGAGCAGCATGGCGTAGTCGCAGTCATAGGCCTGGAATACGCGCGCCATAGCCGAGGGCGTGGCGGTGGAGAAATAGGCATAGATAAGCATGCTGCGGCCATCGTGATGGGCGAGGCACACGCCGGCGCGCAAAGCGCGCAGGCTTGACTCGCTGGAGCCCGACCAGTTGCCCGGTCCCCAGCGATTAACCAGCAACCCCGGCACTGACTCGCCGCTATCGTGATCCCGCTCGACCAGCGCCACACCGTTCTGGCGCGCATAGCGGACTAACTCCAGCTTAAGGTCGTCGCGTTCGGTCCACGTACTCATATGCACACTGCCATCGACCAGCACATAGAGCGTGGCGAGGCCGGGCTTCATCGACGACAACACCACGCCCTCTTCGACAAAGCCATAGTGATTGCCCTGACTGTGTTGCGAGAAAGCACCGAATTTGAACGCACCGTGATCGCGTTTGAAACCGCCGACAAAAGTCGCCACGGTGCGCGCGGTCTGCCACGGCGGCACCATGCCGGTCATGGCCAGGGGCTTCAGCGTCGCAAAGCCATCGGGCCCTGGCCAGTCGGACAGCGCATGGCTGGCAGCGGCGCGCGGTGACCAGTCCACACGTGGATGATCAGTCCCCATCGTGAACGCCAGATCAAACTGCGTTAGATCGAAGGCGACCAGATAGGTCAGTGCCCCACGCTCCACCGGGTCGAGTGGATTGACGCTGCCGAGGTGCTTGCTGAGGATGTCGGGCGCGACCGCGTCCGGCTCCATCACGCTGACAAATACACCGGGCTGCGCGCGCGCTGCATACCATTGACCGGTCAGCATGCTGCCAGGCGTATCGACGGCGATACCCAAGCGCTCGGTAACAATGGTCGCCGCAGCGAACGCGTCTGCGACCCGCGCTGGGCGTGGTCCGTCCAGCGTGGCGCCCGAGCTGGTGGCGCTTTCGCGCCGTGTGCCGACTTCGCGCTCGGCATCCTTGAGGCCTTCCTTGACCGCCGCGACGAGGGTTTCGCCGCCCCACACCCGATCACGTAGAAATTCCACCACACTTTCCAGCGAAGTCTCGGCGCCGCGCAAACGCCGGCGCAAATAGAGCTGACCATCGCACAGCGGCACATAGGGCAGCTTGCGCGCAGCAGCAGCCGCCAGCGTGTGCTCGCCACTCAAGTCACAGTGCATATCGCCGTCACGGCTGGTGATAAGCAGGCGCGAACCATC
>JANMJF010000729.1:0-3854 GCA_031371245.1 Pseudomonadota bacterium
CCGCTCAACGCCGCAGAACTAGTTCACGCTTGACACCAAGTTTCACAATCTCCGCGTGCAATGGGCCCGGGTCGCCATCACCGGCCATTCCCTCGCCGACACGGTTCGCGATTGAGTATCACTTGAAAAGAGAAAATCCCGGTGCACCGAGGCGGCGCGCGAAGCGTGCCTGCCCGATGCCCGGGATTCGAGTGCGCGATGCGTGTTTAAGCGCGCTTGCGACGCAGCCCCATGAGGCCGGCCAGGGCCGGCGCCAACAGCCAGGCTGCGCCCGGTACCGGCACGGCTTGGATACCATACTGCAGATGATCGACTTCCCAGTCCGGGGCGCCACCGACGCTGGTAATGGTCATCCGCGAAATGCCACCGGCGAAGATTGCGCCGAAAAAAACATCCTCGGCTGTGCCGCCGCTGACGTTGCCGTCACCGAGATGGTCGAACAGCACGCCACCCAGCGACACGCCGTTCGTGTCAAACACACGCACCTGGATATCGTCGAAGAAGTTCACGCCGTTCGGGCCATTCAGACCGACGTCGGTCCACACGATGCCGACATGGGTCGGCAGACTGCCGAGGACTGCGGCGTTGAACGAGAACGACAGCACCGGACCGCCGGGATACCACGAGTTGCCGTTATTGCCGTTGCCGTCCAGCACGCCGTCGTCACCATCGACCGAATCCAACGACTGGCTCGGACCGACGGCAACCACACCGATGTTGGCCGTCACCCCCGGCGTGTTCAACGCCCCGTCCTCGAAATCCTCAAGGTAGAAATTCGGGTTGCCGCTGGCGAAGGCGGCGAATGGGCTGTCGGAGAATTGCGAATACGGCGACGAAGTGATAAAGGTCGCGAGGGCCGCGTGGGCCTGACCTGCCATTGTTGTTGCCAGCGCGGCGGTAATGAGGGCGTTCTTGAGTTGCATGTTCGAATCCTTACGTTAGCCTGACCAGAATAGTAACTAGCCACGGCGGCGATGGGTAGCTGCGATCCCAGCTGAATCAGTGAGACAGTTGGCAGATGCGCAACCGGTCAAGGGCGCGGCACTGGCCCCGCTATCTGGCCCGACAACGCCTCGGGACTCGCCACCGGTGCCACGACCGTGGCGGCCGTTGGCTTGCTCACCGTGCACAGTTCGATGAAGGCCTTGCGCTCATCCCCGTGCTTATCACCGGCCATGACGTTGCACGCGGCACGACGGCGGGGTTCGCCATCCCCAGATACTGCGGGCATGGGCGCGGCATTGGCGACCGCCAGCGCTGGCCCGCTGCTGGCAGCCAGGCAAGCGTCGAGAAACGCCAGGCGTTCGTCGCCTGGCTGGCGCTTGGCCTGGACGACGCAAGTGGACTTGTGCCGCGCCAGTTTGGTCGCAGCGTCGGGCGTGAGGATGCGGCCCGCCAGGCAGTCCTTCAGATAGTGGGTGCGCTGCTCACCGACCATATTCTTGCTCGCCGCTGCGCAGCCGAGGATGCGTTCCTCGGGCGGCAGGCCAGCGCTGGGTGCGCCTGCGATCGCTACAGCTGCGGGGGCGACCACCGCTGGCGCCAGCATTTGCCGCGTGCCGGGGTCACCCGCTGCGCCGGCCTTGGCTGCCAGGCACACATTCATGAAGGCTTCGCGCGGGGCACCCTTGCGATCGCCGGCCTCGCCTATGCAATCGGCGAGACGAGTGAGGCGTGCGGTGGCCGAATTATCGACTGCCTGGACTGGCGACAGGCAGAGTGCGAGTAGTAACAAGCCCACGCAAAGCGCGGATAGAGCGCGCCCTTCAGGCGGCCGAGCGGGTGGTGGCGTCACGGCTTGCCCCCAGCGCCACCCCGCTCGCAGCGGCCGGCGCAAATTCCAGCACGCCATCTTCAATCGGCGCCTCGCGAATGCTGTGCTTATCGAGCGTGTAATTCTGGGTGTTGCGCCAGGGGTCGCGATCACCTTGCCGCGGAAACAGATGCAGGGCACGGCGCATATAGCCGGGTGAGAAGTCGGCGATCATCGGCCGCTCTGCCATGCCTCGCTCAGTTGCGCGCAAGCGCGGCGTGCAGCGATCTGCCCCCAGTTCAGTCATACGGTTCACCAAGCGACACACGTATTGCGCCACCAGCTCTGAACGCAGTGTCCACGAGGCATTGATGTAGCCGATGGTGTAGATGAGATTGGGCACATCGGAGAACATCATGCCCTTGTAAGAATAAGTCTCGGGGAACAGCACCGCCTTGCCGTCGACGCTGTAGTTTGCGCCGCCCAGCACTTCGAGTTCGAGACCGGTGGCGGTGACGATGATGTCGGCCGCAATCTCGGCGCCGGATTTCAGCTTGACGCCAGTGGCGGTGAAGCGTTCGATTTCGTCGGTCACAACCTCGGCCTTGCCACCACGAATAGCCTTGAACAAATCTGCATCGGGCACCAGACACAAACGCTGATCCCACGGCATGTAATTCGGCGTGAAATGCTTCTCGACGTCGTAATCGGCGCCGAGTTGTTTGCGTACCATGTTGATGAGCCGCGCGCGCATCTTGTGCGGCTGCGTACGGGTCTGCTGGTAGATGTAGCGCTGAAACCAGACGTTCTTGGCGCGTATGAGTCTGTAGGCTAGCTGCTCCGGCAGGATCGCGCGCAGCAAAGTTGCGATCGGATCCTTGGCTGGCAAGGACACCACATAGGTCGGCGAGCGTTGCAGCATGGTGACCTTGGCTGCCTGTTGCGCCATGGCCGGCACCAGGGTCATGGCGGTCGCGCCGCTGCCGACGATCACAACGCGCTTGCCACGATAATCGAGATCCTGTGGCCAAAACTGCGGATGAACGATACGGCCCGTAAAGTCGGCGCTGCCAGCGAATTCCGGTCTGTGGCCGTGCGCATAGTTGTAATAACCACTGCACACGAACAACACATTGCACGACAGACGTGCATGCTCGCCGGCGCCGCGTTCGCACTCGACGGTCCAGCGCGCGTCGTCGCTGGACCAGCTCGCCGCTCGCATGCGGTGACCGAAACGGATGTGCTTGTCGATGCCGCGCTCGCGGGCCGCCTCCTGTACATACGCTAAGATCGACGGCCCGTCGGCGATGGCCTTGGGCTCCAGCCACGGTTTGGAGTCATAGCCCATGGTGTACATGTCGCTGTCCGAACGAACGCCGGGATAGCGGAACAGATCCCAGGTACCACCGATGCCATCACGGCCTTCGAGGATGGTGAAGGTCTTGCCGGGACAGTTGTCCTGCAACTGCCGCGCTGCGCCGATGCCGGACAAGCCGGCACCGACGACGATGACATCGAAATGCTCCACGCTGCGCGCCGGCGCGCTTGCCGCCTATTCCAAGTCCAATCCGTCGAGTTGGCCCTGCTTGCGCCATTCACCGAGCATCGCATAGAACTGCACGGCGCCTTCGTATTGCTCTTCGAAGAAACCCTTGTTGTTCTTGCCTTCACCGACATGGCCTTCGGCGTTGTAGTAGCCGGGCGTACAGTTGGCGAGGTAATCGGACATCATGCTCGGCTTGCGCACGGTGTCGAGCCACGCAGACTCGGCCTGGGCGCTGGCTTCCACACACTGTTTGCCACGCGCTTGCACTTCCTTGACGACGTAGGCGATGTGGGTCGCCTGGTTGTCGAGCATGTAGGTGAAGTTCGGCGCCAGGCCAGTTTGCGTGAGGCCCATGTGATAGAGGTTGGGGAAACCATGGCTGTGGAAGCCATGGAAGGTGCGCATGCCCTCGCCCCAGTAATCCGCCAGCGACTGGCCATTCTTGCCATAGACCTCGAACTCCGCACGCCGCGTATAGGCGGTGCCGACTTCGAAGCCGGTCGCGAAAATCAGGCAGTCGAGTTCGTATTCGACGCCACCCACCACCACACCGGT
>JANMJF010000753.1:0-2443 GCA_031371245.1 Pseudomonadota bacterium
GAGATCGGCGCGATCTTGGGGCGTGCCGTGGGCGTGACGTAAGTGCGAATTCATTCGCACATCAATTCCAAAGGCCAAGTTTTGCCTCAAGCGTAACGCCGCATGACCGTGTCGGCGAAAGCGCGCATCTGGCCGACCGGATCGCCGGTGACCTGAAATGCGAAGTGGGTGAGGCCGGCTGTTTCCAGTGCACGGATATTGGCAATAATTTCATCAGGCTCGCCGATCATGGCGGCGGTGCTGGCGATGTCGGCCGTCAGGTAGTCGCGCTCTTCGGGCCGCGTATAGACCAGATGGCCCTCGTGCAGGATCAAATGGCGACGATCGGCCGGCAAGCTTGCGACATAGGCGCGATAACGCGCGACGAGGTCAGCGATTTTCGGGCTTGAACGCAGCAAGCCGCCGTCCCATTCACACATCACATGCAGGAGATTGGTGATGAAGGGTCCGACGCTGTTGAGCACACGGGCGCTGGCGGCGGTTTCGCCCGGCCGCAGGATTTCGAGTGGCGCGATGGCTTTGCTCGGGATCAAGGCCGGATTGCGTCCGGCCTTAGTCGCTGCCGCGTCGATTATTTTGCGATTGGCGGTGAGACTTTCTGGGGTCGGATACCAGGTCAGATGGGCATCGCACTCGGCGCCGCAGTAGGCCAGGGTCTTCTCACCGAAGGCCGACAGGGTCAGCGGGATAGGGTGATCGAGATTGATGAAACCATCGTGCTGATGCAGGAGTTGGATGAGATGGCTCTCGCCTTCGCTGTCATGCAGGGTAGCTTCGCCGCGTAACAGCGCCTGGATGGTGCGGATCTCGCGCTTCATGCGGCCGAGCGGCACCGGCTGCAGGCCCATGGTCAGGCGCGCGGTGTTGCCATTGCCGACACCGAGTTCAACACGCCCGGGGGCGAGTTCGGCGACGCTGGCAATCGAATGAGCGATGACCGGCGCCATGCGTGTGGTCGGCACCGCGACGCCGGTCGCCAAGCGAATGCGGCGCGTCGCGCGCGCGGCCACCGCCATGGTCGCGTAGACATCGGAATAAATCATCTGGGAATCGAAGAACCAGGCCTGCTCGAAGCCCAGGGATTCTGCCAGCGCGACTAGATCGTAGTCCCCGATGCGCGAAGTGAAAGCGACGCCGAATTCCATGGTTTTCTCCTCGGATGATGGTGGTGCAAATGGTGCGTGCATTGTACTGGTGTTGGTCGCGCCGCAACGCAGGCGAACTGATGGGCTGTGACGACGCGCTATAGTGCGCCTCACAGCAATTCCGGAATCGTCATGCAGACCACCGCCCTCGACCCAGCACGGGAGTTCTACGTGAGTCTTGCTACCTATCGCCGCGATGGCCGCGAAGTGTCTACGCCGGTGTGGATTGCGGCGGCCGACGGCGTGTTCTACGTGTTCAGCGCACCGACGGCCGGCAAGGTCAAGCGCATACGTTTGAATGGCCGCGCCAATCTCGCCGCCTGCACCCTACGCGGACGGGTGACGGGGCCGTGGCGCGCCGCCAGCGCGCGCATCGTCGACGACGCAGCAAGTCGCAGGCGGGCGCTCGCCGCACTGCGCGCCAAGTACGGCTGGCAGATGTGGCTGGCGGATATTTTGGCCAAGATCGGCGGCCGTTTCGAGCAACGCAGCTACATCGAACTGCGTCTGGCATGAACATCGCCACGGCCTGCGACGTCGAGCTCTGAGGCGCCGGTCGGCGTGCAATTCAGCTAGACCCTGCGCGCCGGCATCTTGCTGTGTCGTTACCGGCGTTTTTTTGTCGATATCGAACTGGACGACGGCAGGTGCTTAATTTCTTGCCTCAAGGCATCGAAATGCCCTGACGCGCCGTATCGCCCATGACCGAGCACGGTCACCACCCTTCACCTTCCGGAGCCCTATGCAGCCAGACCCTCAAGCAACGCGCTGGAGCGCCGACGAACAGCGTTGGGCGGCGTGGATGGCCTTGGCCCACGGCGGCGACCAAGACGCCTATCAGCGCCTGCTGGTCGAACTGGCGCATGCCATCGAAACCTATATCCGGGTGCGCTTCGGGGCCATCGACAGCCTTGAGGACTGCGTGCAGGAATGCCTGTTAGCCATCCATAAGGCGCGCCATACCTACGACCCTGGCCGGCCGTTTCGGCCGTGGTTGTTCACGATCGTGCGGCACAAGACCATCGACGTACTGCGCCAGGCTCGCCAGCTGGGCGGTGCGCAGCGCGTCGAACTGCTCGATACCGGCAGCGATCCGCAGGAACTGCAACGCCGGCTGGACGGCGTCAAAGTGCTCGAAGGCCTCGCGCCTGATCACCGCGAAGCGATCGCGCTGACCCAATACGCCGGCTGCACCACCGCCGAGGCGGCGGCCTGGCTGGGTATTTCCGAAGCGGCACTCAAGGCCCGTCTGCGACGTGGCCTGCTGGCGATCCGCCGTGCGCTCGAAGCCGAAGGAC
>JANMJF010000731.1:0-3101 GCA_031371245.1 Pseudomonadota bacterium
CTATCCGGTCTCGGCGGTGCTGTCCAACAGCGAAGTGCTGGGCGTCCTACAACCTGGACAGCATGGCTCGACATTTGGCGGCAACCCGCTGGCCTGCGCGGTTGCGCGCGCCGCTCTCAAGGTTTTGATCGAGGAAGGCATGATCGAAAACTCCGCGCTGCAAGGGGCTTATCTCAAAGCGCAACTCCAACGGCTGGGCAGTCCGGTGGTGAAGGAAGTGCGTGGCCGCGGTCTCATGGTGGCCGTCGAATTACACCAACACGCGGGCGGCGCGCGGCGCTATTGTGAACGGCTGCGGGATCGCGGTGTGCTGTGCAAAGACACCCATGAACATTCCATTCGTATTTCGCCGCCCTTGACCATCAAACGCGCAGATCTCGACTGGGCGCTGGAACAATTCGAGCGCGTGCTGGCAGGCGACTGATAGCGCTGGCCGTCAATGTGCCAGCGCCAGCAGGGTGGTATTGCCGCCCGCCGCCGTAGTGTCTTCGCTCACGACCCGTTCGACGCACAGTTGCACGGCATCGGCGGCGGCCTGCAACAGCGCGATGCGTGGCCCGGCACGCTCGGCGAGCACGCCGCGCAGGCGTCGCGCAAGCGAGGTCGCACCGTCGAATAGCACGAGATCAAAACTCGCACTTTGCAATAGGGTTTCTACCTCATCGTCCAGCACTGACAGATTGTCGAGTCCAGCCACCTGCGCCGCTTGCGTGAGCAGGTTCAAGCTCACCCCACCTGTTGCTCGTGCCAGCAATACTTGATTGCCAGTGCCGAGCGCCAAAAATACCTGGGCGACCAGCGCCTGCGCGCTTGCGCCCAGGCATAAAGCCGTGCCGCGCGGATGCAGGGTGTAGGTATTGCGTTCACCGGTCACGCCCGCCAAGGCCTGCGGTGCAAAGCTCACGCCGCCGGCCAGAGCCAGAGCAGCATCGGCGGCGGGCCAGAGCTCAGCAGGCAGCGCATCGCGCATGGCGCGCACTGCCGCCGAGGGTGTAGACGCAGGTACTGCCGCGTTGCGCACACGACGTGTGAAGCGCGGCACATAGTGCGGCCCGCCGGCCTTCGGACCGGTGCCCGACAAGCCCACCCCACCAAACGGTTGAACGCCAACGACGGCACCGATCTGATCGCGGTTGACATAGATATTGCCGACTCTGGCGCGCGCACAGATCTCGTCAACGCGCGTGTCGATACGACTGTGCACGCCCAAGGTCAGCCCGTGCCCCGATGCGTTGAGCGCAGTAACAATAGCGTCGAGCTGGGGCTCGTCGTACACGATCACATGCAGCACGGGCCCGAAGACTTCGCATTGCAACTCGTCATATCGCGCCAAGCGAAACACCGCTGGCGCGACGAACGTGCCGGCCGCGCACGCCGCCGGCAATGGCAGGCGGAACAGCAGTTTGCCAGCGCGCTCGAGCGTCGCGCAGTGTGCGCTGATGGCGGTCGCTGCGGCCGTATCAATGAGCGGCCCGATATCGGTGGCCGGCGACCATGGGTCGCCCATTGCGAGTTCATGCAGCGCCCCTTCCAGCATGCGGAGCACGGCCGGTGCCACTTCGCGTTGCACGTACAGCACACGCAAGGCCGAACAACGTTGTCCGGCACTGCGAAAGGCCGAAGCGATGACGTCGCGCACGACTTGTTCGGGGAGCGCGGTGGAGTCGACGATCATGGCGTTGATGCCGCCGGTTTCGGCTATCAATACGGCGTGCGGATCGAGCGCGCCGGCCAGTGCGAGATCGATCTGGCGTGCGCTGGCGAGCGAGCCGGTAAAACACACGCCAGCGATGTGCGGCGCGCGGGTCAGCGCCGCGCCGACACTGTCGCCATCACCCGGCAGCAGGATGAGCACGTCGCGCGGCACGCCGGCCGCGTGCAACAGTGCCACTGCGCGGGCCGCGATGAGCGGTGTCTGCTCGGCCGGTTTGGCCAACACCGTATTGCCCGCCACCAATGCTGCGGCCAGTTGGCCGGTGAAGATGGCGAGCGGGAAATTCCACGGCGAGATACACACGAAGGTGCCACGCGCAGCGCGTTCCGCAGGCGCCACACTGCTGCGCGCCTGCAATGCGTAGTAGCGCAGGAAATCGATCGCTTCGCGCAATTCGGCGAGTCCATCGCGGCGGGTCTTACCCGCTTCGCGGCTAAGCAGCGCCAGCAATTCAGCGCCGTTGCCCGCGTACAGATCTGCGGTCTGCTCCAACAATGCGGCGCGCGCCGCCACGGGGCGCGCCTGCCAGGCCGGGAATGCCGCGCTCGCCGCCGCCAGCGCGGCGGCGATTTGCTGCGGCCCTGCATTGCGTACTTCGCCCACCCGTTCGCGGCGGTCGGCCGGATTGTGGATAACAAGCGGTGCATCCGGCGTGCCGTCGATGCTGGGTGCCGCCTGCCAGGTGCAATGACGGAAGGGCGCCATGGCGGCATCGAGCGCCGCCAGGGTATGGGGATTGCTGAGATCCCAACCGGGCGCATTGCGCCGCAGGGTGCCGAACAGCACGGGCGGCAGCGGGATGGCCGGATGGGTTGCCGGGTGCGTCTGCCTGGCGGTAGTCACGGGATCGGCGACCAGGACCTCAAGCGCGACGCTCGCATCGACCAGCTGGTGCACGAAAGAACTATTCGCGCCGTTTTCCAGCAAGCGGCGCACCAGATAGGCGAGCAAATCGCGGTGCACGCCAACCGGCGCATAGATGCGTCGCAGCCGACCATCCGCAGCGCGTTGCAGCTCGTGCACAGACTCACCCATGCCTTGCAGGCGCTGGAACTCAAAGCTCGCACCGGCCGGCGCCATGCTGTTGATTGCACATATCGTATGGGCGTTATGGGTAGCAAACTGCGGGTAGATGTTTGGCTGGCAGACAAACAGTCGCTGCGCTCAGTGCAGTTAGGAGACTTCCGTACTGCTCTTGCGTGTGAGTTCTGGGTATGTTGGCACGCCCAGCACCTGGGCACGTTTGATCTCGGTATCCCAGTAGGCGCCCTTGACCAGGCGCACCGCGATGCGCCGGTTCAGGCGCTGACACAATGCAGCCAACCACTCGATGACTGCCGGCGCGCTTTTGGCATAGGCCTGCACCGCAACGCCGAAGCCACCCCAA
>JANMJF010000131.1:0-3799 GCA_031371245.1 Pseudomonadota bacterium
GTTGCAGGATGAAATCGCCGTTGTGAAAGGCGGGTGCGAGGCCAAGCACCACGCCCAGCCACAGGGCGGGGCGGCGTGCCGTCAGATCATTGCACCAGCGCAGTCCGCCGTAGAGAGTCGCGAGCACGAAGATTTGTTCGACATAGTGATGGTCGAGCATGCCGACCCGATGCAATTCGCGGGTCAGTGCAGCGAGCGCAAAACACAACGTGGCAATGCACTGCAGCGCAAAAGACAGTTTGAGCTGACGCGCGCAGCCGATGACCAGGGCCGTGCTGAGACACACCGCCAAAGGTGCGACGAAATCGAGCACCGCGAGTGGCTGGCTGATGGGGAGCACCGCTAGCACGGCCTTTGCCAGCAGCGTAACCAGCATGTCGTAGGCCCATGGCCAGGTTACCCAACTGCCTTCGGGGGCGTGGATGCGCGGGTCGAATTGCAGCAATCGCCAGGGCGCAGGCAGCGCCGCCAACATGCGCCGTGCGTGATAGAAGGAATCGTGATCGGCAGGGATGAACACGCCATCGATGAGTGCCGCCGACAGTCCATGCAGACTGAGCAGCACGCCCAAGGCGCTGGCGAACAGCCACAGCATCCACATGTAGCGACGGGGTAATGAAGGGGTGGACTGCGAAATCATGGCTGACGCGACGGCATGGTGGGCGACCGATGCTCTTACCCGAATGTATCGCATGGTAAGGGCAAAACTACGCGCGGTGCGCCGAGCAAGATCTACCTCGGCCAGGACACCTATCCGTATCGCCGAGGTGATTTTTTCTTACACCCGCGCCCCCACCGGGAGGGGCTAGCCTGGGGGGCGCCAACCGCCAAAGGCTCACTCCCCGAGCCCAGTTCAATCCCGCGTTACCTGCCAGCAGCGATGCGCTGCCCTGCGTTTGAAATCCTCCGGTAGCGTGCGCGCGCTGATGTCTTCGAAGTGCGCCATCGCGGTCGTCTCCTGCTCGAGTTTGAAGCCCTGGCGGTTGGTCGAGAAATATAGCGTGCCGCCCGGCGCCAGCAGCCGCAGCGTCGCCGCCAACAGCGGCGCCTGATCGCGCTGCACGTCGAAGCTGTCTTGCATGCGTTTCGAATTGGAGAAACTCGGCGGGTCGAGCACGATGAGGTCGAAGCGTTCGCGCCCATAGGTCGCCGCACCCAGCCAGGTCATGACGTCCTGTGTCACCAGACGATGACGTACGCGGTCAGTGATGCCATTCAGTGCGAGATTGCGCGCGGTCCAGGCCTGGTAGGTGTGGGACAGGTCGACCGAAACGGTAGCAGCTGCGCCGCCACGTGCGACATAGACGGTAAAGCTGCCGGTGTAGGCAAATAAATTCAATACGCGCTTGCCCGCTGCTTGTGCACCGACCAGGCGACGCGTCTCGCGGTGGTCGAGAAAGAGTCCGCTGTCGAGGTAACGCAACAGATTCACTTCAAAGTGCAGCCCATATTCGCGCACTGTAAACGACGGACCCTCTGCGGCCAGCTTTTCGTACTGCGCACTGCCGCGTTGGCGTTGCCGGATTTTGAGTGCGATGCGATCTTGCGGCACCTCCAGCGTGCTGCCGATGGCGTGCAGATGGGCGGCGAGGTCGGCGTCGGTGATCGGTCGTTTGCCTTCGAACAATTGCACGTGCAGCCACTCGCCGTAGCGATCGATGGCATAGGGAAATTCGGGAATGTCGCGATCGTAGAGGCGATACGCTGTGAGGTCTTCACGGCGTGCCCAGCGCGCTAGATGACGTGCGTTTTTGCGCAGGCGGTTGGCCAGGGCTGCAGCTTCGCCCGCGATGGATAAATCGCTCACAGGTGTGTCAATCGACGATCGAGAAGCTGATCTCGCCGAGTGCTGCCAAAGTGTAACGGTAAGCTTGCGGGCCGCTGGGAAAGCGCGTCGGCACGATGCTGCCGGTGGCGACCACATCGCCGGCGCACAGGCCTTCGCCGCTCGCGGCGAGATGATTGGCGAGCCAGGTCAGGGCATGGAAAGGATGACCAAGCACATCGCGGCCGTGGCCACGATCGAACTCCACGCCGTCGCGATAGACCACTCCCGCTAAGTCGGCGAGCGCGGGCCACACGCTCACCCAGGCACCGAGGATGACGCCGGCATTCCAGGCGTTATCGGCGACCAGCGACGCCATGTCGAGACCCTGGTACTCGGCGCCCCGATCGTCCACCACTTCTACTACCGGTGCGAGCGCGGCAACCGCCGCTGCCACGGTCTCATAGCGGTGCGGCGCGGCGCTGGCCGGCAGGTCGCGGCCGAGGCGTACACCGATCTCGAATTCGATGCCGAGGCGCCCATAATCGGCGCGGCGTAAAACTACGCCATCGGCAAGCACGCGGCTGGCGAGCACGCGCCCGGCAATCGGGCTGTCGATGCCGCACAGGGCCTGCATGCGTGGCGAGGTCAGGCCGATCTTGTAGCCGGCAATGCGCGTATCGAGATGGGTGGCGAGGTTGGCCACATAACAGCGTTGCACCGCATAGGCGGCGGCAAGCGAGGGCAGGGCGGCCTCTCCGCTGAAGGGCGTGAAGGCTAGCCGTGAGGCATGGCCGGCGATGAGTTCGGCGGCACGCTGGTGGATGTAGTCTGCGGTCACGGGCCGAGATCCTTAAGGTGTGTGTCAACACCCGCCTGGTTGGCAGCGCTTGCTAGCGTTAGAGAAAATGCCAGCGCCTCATCCAGTGCCGCGATGAACGTGTCGAACTTGATCGGTTTGGTGAGATAGTTGAAGAAGCCGGCCTTGAGACCTTGCACGATATCGCCAGGCATCGCATTGGCGCTCAGGGCGATAATGGGGATATGTGCTGTAGCTGAGTCTGCGCGCAGGATTTTCATGGCGGCGATGCCACTGATGCCGACCAGGTTGATGTCCATCAGAATCACCGCCGGCGCATGGGCGCGTGCAAACTCGATGCCGAGATTCGCGGTCGCCACACTCATCAGGCGCAGGTCGGCGCGGCGCGCGAGGAGTTGCTCGACCAGTTCCAGATTGTCGGGATTGTCTTCGACGTGGAGCACGGTGCGCACGGGCGCGCCAGTCGATGCGCGCGCCGGTCCCGCAGTGGCTATTTTTGCGAGCGCAAGCGGCGGTGCAGCGGCGAGTTGCAACTCGATCCAGAACACGGTGCCGACCCCGACGGCGCTATCCACGCCTATGGTGCCGCCCATCAGTTCGATCAGCCGCTTCGCCACCACCAGGCCGATGCCCGTGCCTTCCTGTGCACTGGCCTCTTGGCCCAGACGATTGAATGGCTGAAAAAGCTGCGCAAGTTGTGCGGGTGTCAACCCCGCGCCGGTATCGCGCACGCTGATCCGCAGCCCATGCGAGGGATGCTGGCTGCACTCGACGGTCACCGTACCGCCGGGCCTGTTGTACTTGATGGCGTTAGAAAACAGGTTGATCAGAACCTGTTTGAGTCGAATCGGATCGGTCTCGACCACGCAGGGCGTTTCGAAGCGTGGAAATATCAGGCGGATGCCACGCTGCTGAGCCTGCGGGTCGATCATGGCCCGGCAGTCGAGCATGACGCCGGCGAGCAAGGTCGGTTCAGTCACCAGGGTCACTTTACCCGATTCGATGAGCGCGAGATCGAGGATTTCGTTGATCAGCGTCAGCAAGTACCAACCGCCTTTCAGGATCTGCTCAAGGTTACGCTGTTGTGTGGCAGTCGGCGTTGGAATGCCGGATTCTATGAGCTGGGCGAAACCCAGAATCGCATTGAGCGGCGTGCGCAATTCATGACTCATGCTGGACAGGAAGTCCGATTTCGCGCGGTCGGCTCATCCTCG
>JANMJF010000248.1:0-8680 GCA_031371245.1 Pseudomonadota bacterium
GCCGCCATCGGCAGCGGCGACCGAGTCCTCACAATCCTGAATGGTGGTAACCGCCGATTCCAACACCAGGTCTTTGATCTTGGCGGCATCGGTACGGCCGATCGGATGCTCAGCGTCGATCTGGATAATGATGTGCATGCCGTTATTGCGCAGCAGAATCTCAGTCGGCGCATCAAGCGCACCGTTGTAGCCTGCGAAGCGTTCGGGGTGCAGCAGGCCGACGGATTCACCGTTGCCGAGCACCACCGCCAGCTGAGCACCGGCGACCCGATAGCTGGCGGCGTGGGCATGGGAGCCAGCGGCCAGCGGCGCAGCCTCGTCCAGCAGCGCGCGCCCATAGGCGATGACCTTGGCGCCGCGCACCGGATTGTAAGCACCGCCGCGCTGCGCGCCGTCGGTCTCGGCGATCACATCGGAGCCGTAAAGAGCGTCGTACAGCGAGCCCCAACGGGCATTGGTCGCATTCAGCGCATAGCGCGCGTTCTTGACCGGCACCACCAGCTGCGGGCCAGCCATAGTCGCGATCTCGGCGTCGATATTGATCGGATTGACCGCGAAATCGTCGCCCTCGGGCAGCAGATAACCGATCTTCTCCAGAAACTTCTTGTACTGCGCATGATCGTGCGGCGCGTCGCAACGGGACTGATGCCAGGTATCAATAGACGCCTGCAGCTTGTAGCGCTTCAACAGCAGGATATTGTTCTTCGGTGCAAGTTCGGTAATGAGCTCTTCGAGCATCGCCCAGAACGCCGCAGCCTCCAGCTCCAGACCGGGCAGGACTTCCTGGGTGATGAGTTCGAAAAGCGGCGTGGCAATTTCCATGCGCCCGTTGTTGACCGGCGTATGGGTGGAGAGCGTCGCGGGCGTGCTGGCCGGGTGTGGGCTCGGGGTGTCGATACTGGCAGCGGTCATGGCGGTCATGGCGGTCATCGTCGGTTGCGAGGAAGCGCAAAGGATACCCGGACTCGCCGCCGTTTGCCTGCCGGCCGTCGCGCTCCCCTTGCTAACAAGCGACGTGGTCGAGCAAATGGCGATGAGGCCCGCTCAACTGCGCGGCGGCGGTTGGTCGTAGCGACGGTCACCGTCTCGGGCAACTACCAAACTCAAACTGTCGACGGTCAGACGATCTCGCCCTTCGCGCTTGGAACGATACAGGGCCTCGTCGGCGCGCCGGATCACGTCCTGCGCTGAGCCACGATGGCCGCGCGGATGGAATACCGACACACCAATACTGGCGCTGATATGCTTATCGTCGATGCGGATCTCGCGGATCAATGCCAGCACACGTTCGCCGTATTCGCGCGCCGCCAGCGCGTCGGCATGTGGCATCACGATCAGGAACTCTTCGCCACCGTAGCGTCCGACCACGTCCGCACCGCGCACCGACTCGGCCAAGGTTCGCGAGACTTCCTCCAGCACGTGATCGCCGAGTTGATGGCCATAGCTATCATTGAGCTGTTTGAAGTTGTCGATGTCCAACATCACGGTTGCGATCGGAAACTCGTAGCGCTGGCTCTGATTCAGCAGCTGCTCAAGCAGTTCGATGGTGGTGCTGTGGTTATACAGACCGGTCAGACTGTCGCGTACCGCGAGTTCCGACAGCTCGCGATTACGCGCTTCGAGTTCGTGGGTGCGAGTCTGCACCATGACCTCGAGATTGGTATTAAGCGTGGCAAGGTCGGCGTTGACCGCCGCAATCTGCATCTCGCGAGCGCGCTGCTGATCCCACAGCCGCTCTGACAAGCCGACCGCCAGCGCAATAAATCCGCTGAGCGAGCCAATGTAGATACCATTCGCCGTCCACCATGAGGACGCCAGAACACCGACCATGTCGAGCACGGTCAAGCTCATGCCGAGCATGAAGGTCAACCAGCCGCACAACAGATAGCTGGCGATACGGTCACCACCACGCCAGGCCTGCAGGCAGCCCCACAGTGCGACCGGACACAGCACGGTCGAGGCGGTCATGATGACCATCACGCCCAAGGGTCCGTGGTGAAACACGTGCAGCGCCATGCCGACGGCGCTGGTGAGCACCCCCACCCCATAGAGCGGTTCGCACAATGGCGTGACCACCGGCAGGTTCAGAAAGCTGCGCGCGAACAGCACGCCGGTGATATTGCTCAGTGCCAGCAGCGCGGCCGGCAGTATCTGTTCCGCGAGCGGCGCATTGGGCCACAGGAACTGCATGGCATAGCCGTCGAGCGCGCACACCAGCAGCACGAAGGTGACGAGATACTGGCAGTAATAGGCATAGGCAACATTACGTACCAGCGCAAACAGCACCAATGCGCACAAGGCGAGGCCCGCCATGAAACCGACATAGGCGCCGCGCAAGTAGTTCTCCGACGCGCTCTCGGCACGAAAAGTCGCGCTGTCGATAAGCTTCAATGGCAGACCGATGGCGCCGGTCGTGCTACGCATGCGCAGGTAGTAAGTGACGGTCTCGCCAGCCTTCACGTCCAACACAAAAGCAAAACCGCGATAGGCCACCGGCCGGGTGGCAAAAGGGTGGGCATCACCCGTGACGATGTGACTGAGCTTGTGCGCGGCATCGACAGCGTAGAAGTCGACGTGG
Organism: Pseudomonadota bacterium; assembly: GCA_031371245.1. Lineage (GTDB taxonomy): Bacteria > Pseudomonadota > Gammaproteobacteria > JADJYF01. The sequence goes on from JANMJF010000248.1 coordinate 2,579, forward strand.
TCAACCAGCGGTTTCGGCACGACCAGTACCGGCGGCGTACTATCGACCACCTGGTACTGAATGGAGAAGCGCGCCCAGACGTCGGCGTCGGTAAAACCGAGATTGGTGTTGTTGCGGGTGGCAGGGACGAATTCGCCATCATGGCGCCCGGCCACCACGGCCTCGGCAGCAAGCGCCCGGCCAGGATCAAGCAGGACCGCAAAGCGGCCGTTCATTTCGATCTGCCCGGCCCGGCCCGCGGGCCAGATCAGCGGGCCCTGCTCGCCGGCCGACGCACCGCCCCACAGCAGTACACCGAGCGCGAGTAACCAGCGCCCCACCGAGACGCGGGTGGCGTTAGATTTGTAGCGATACATTTCTTTTAGCACCGGGGCCGGCAGTGTTTGGGCCAGCCGCAGTTTATTGTTTCGATTTATACCGCTAGGGTAAGGCGACCCCGCGCAGTCGTCCAGTGCGTGGACATCACAACCAACGGCGCGACAGGCAACCCCGGCCGCGCCAACCATTGCGCAAGGAAACCGACATGACGAGAGTGTTTATCATCACGCTGCTTGCTGCTTTGAGTACCGGCGTCAACGCCGACGGCCAATCAAGCGTCCCTGACTATCGCGCGCGTGGCAACCTAGCCCTCGATGTGATCACCGGCGGCACTAGCGCCCAAGTGCTGGCCAACGTCGCCGAAACTTCACCCGATCTCGCGCAATGGATCACCGATTTCGCCTACGGCCAGGTCGTATCGCGGCCCCAACTCGACCTCTGCACCCGCGAGTTGGCAACCGTCGCCGCACTGACCACCCTCGGCAATGCACCCCGCCAGCTCACCGCCCATGTCAACGGTGCGCTGAACGCTGGCTGTAAGCCGGAAGCGGTGGTCGAAGTCGTGACGCAGATGGCAGTGTATGCCGGCTTCCCGGCCGCACTGAACGGCATCGCCGTGGTAAAGGACGTCTTCGCCACGCGCAAGATAGCGCCCGAGCAGGCGAAGCGGCACTAGGTATTCGATCTTGCCCTGTGGGTCCGATTTCAGTCGGACCCACAAACTAAGGCTCACGCCGCGCTGAGCATCTCTGCGCGTAGCTGCTGGGTCGCCGCTTCATCGACGGTCATGGTCTGCTCATCGATGACCACGCCGTAGTACTTGCGCGCTGCACCGAGTGAGATGTACTCGTCGAGCACGTCGTCCAGCACCGTCGCGACATTGCGTTCCAGCGCATTACCCCAACCACCGCCACCGGTCGACTCGAACATGAAGGTCTCACCGTAGTGAAACGGCACACTCGCCAGCAGCGGGCTCTTCCAGCCACCCTTGCCGTCGAGTCCGCCTATCACTTCACGCGAGCCATCGGTATGAATCTTGATCTGACGCTGCACATCCGAGCGCTGACCGCCATTCACGCCGGGACTCCCTTCAAGTGTGCGCGCCGATTCCATCGACAGCTCGCCATCGGCCAGATAGCGCACTTTGAATATCGCGCCCAGCCCGCCACGGAAACGACCTGGGCCACCGCTATCGGTGCGCAGCTCGAACGCTTCATAGGCGATGGGGAACAATAGTTCGGCAGTTTCGGCTGGCATATTCATGCAGTTGCCGAGCGCGTCTTCCGTCACATTCATGCCGTCGCCGTAGGGCGTACCGCCCCAGCCGCCGGCGGGGAGATCCGAGAACACATTGCTCGAACCGTCCGCGTCCACCACCGACGACACGAACCAGTTGCACTCCGCATTGGTCGAGCCAGTGACCTTGTCCGGACAGGCCTTGGCCAAGGCCTGCCAGATTGCGCTGGTGATCTTGGACGAGGTGAGCGTGGTACAGCCGATGGTCGGCGCCGGCCACTTGGCGTTCAGCCAGCAGTTGTCCGGCAGTTTGATGGTGATGGGATTGAACATGCCCTGGTTCTGCGGCGCGTGGGGCGCGAGGAAGAACTGCAGGGAATAGAGCGTGGCGGACGCCGTATTGGCATAGGGCGAATTGATAGCGCCCTTCACCACCCCCGGCGTACCGGCGAAATCAACGATGATTTCCGAGCCCTTGATGGTCAACTTCACCTTGATCGGAATCGGCTTGTCTGAGTGACCATCGGTGTCGGCGTATTCCTCGGCCTCGTATTCGCCGTCCGGCATGTCGCTGATGGCCTTGCGCACTATCCTTTCCGTGTATTCCTGCAACTGCTTCATGGCGGCCTTGAGCGTCGCCATGCCGTATTTCTCCGCCGCGCGCTCCAATTCCTGCTGCGCAGCCTTGAGCGCACCGACGTGGGCCTGGGTGTCGCCCTTGACGTAAAACGGCGTGCGGGTGTTATTCATGATGATGGCGAGCAAGTCCTCGCGCACCTTGCCGGCCTCGTAGAGTTTCAAGGGCGGCAAGCGCAAACCTTCACCGGCGATATGGGTGCCAGCAAAGGCCTGGCCACCGGCAGCGCCACCGCCGAGATCCATCCAGTGCCCACGACTGACACCAAAGGCAAAGATCTCACCGTCGAAGAAAATCGGACACAGGAAGGTCATGTCATTGATATGCGTACCGCCCTTGTAGGGATCGTTCAACACATAGACATCGCCGGGCTGCATGGTGGCAAGCGGATACTGCTCGATGATGGCCTCGGCGCTGAACTTCATCGCGGCCAGATGGATCGGGCAGTTGGCAGCCTGCGAGAGCAGCTTGCACTCGTAGTCATAAATCGCGTTTGAAAAATCGACCATGTCCGCCAGGATCGGCGAGAACGAGGCGCGCTTGAGGACGGTCGACATGCGCTCACTCGCGTACTCGAAGACACTGCGCAAAACCTCGAAGGTGATCGGATCGACTTGGGTCTGATCGATGACGGCGGTATCGACTTTTACTTTCTTGTCCATCGGGAACTCCTTGCGTCGTGACGACGACTGCTCAGCAAAGATCGATCATCATGTTGCCATAAGCGTCCACCGTGCCGGACGCATTCGGCGGCAGCACCGCACAGGCATGCTCGAATTCGACGATGCAGGGCCCTTGGACCTTGGCCCCTTCGCCCAGCGCGTGGCCGTCATAGATATTACTCGCGTGCCAGGCACGGTCAAAATAGACCTGGCGGCGGCCTTTAATAGGCTCGCGACCAGCGCTATCGATCTTGCGTGCCGGCGGTCGCGCGGTCTTACCGACCGCCGTCACGCCCAGCGAGACGATGGCCGGCGCGAAGTCGTCGGAGCTCACGCCAAACTCCATCTCATGGTACTTGTGAAAGTTGGTGGCGATGGCCGGCAGGTCGTCCGCCGTCAGCCGACCCGACGGCATAGGGGTCTCGACCTCGTAGCTCTGGCCCACATAGCGCATCTGCGCCGAGCGGCTGAGCAACACGTCGGCGGCCTGCACGCCGTCGGCCTCGAGCAGGGCGATGGCGTCTTTCTCCAGTTGTCCGTACATGCGATTGATGGTGGCAATGTCGGCCGCCGCCACTGGCGAAAAATAAAAGGCCTCAAGATCGTGGCGCAGATCCATCGCAGTCGCACCGAAAGCCGACGCGACACCCGCTTCGCGAGGCACGATGATGCGCGGGATATTCATGGAGTCGGCGACGAAGCAGGCATGCATGGCGCCCGCCCCACCGAAGCTGGCGAGGATGAAGTCGCGCGGATCGCGACCCCGCGCAACGAGGACTTTTTTTACCGCCTGGGCCATGTTCTCGCAGCCGATGCGGATCATGCCGTCAGCTGTCTCGATGGCCGACAGGCCGAATGTTTCGGCCAGGCGTTCCATGGCCGCTGCGGCCCCCGCGTGGTCGAGTTGCATCTTACCGCCGAGCGTCGGTTCGATCCGCCCGAGCAATAGATTGGCGTCGGTAATCGTCGGCAACCTACCACCACGGCCATAACACACCGGTCCCGGCTCCGCGCCCGCGCTATGGGGACCAACACGCAGTGAGCCGCCCTCATCCACCCAGCCGATCGAGCCGCCACCGGCACCCACACTGTGGATGTCGAGCATCGGCACGATGACCGGGATCTCCCATTCGATTTCGTGATCGCGGGTGACCAGGCCTTTGCCGTTCTCAACGATGGAGACATCGAAGCTGGTACCGCCCACATCGGTATGAATGATGTTCGGGCAATCGCCCTTCAACTGCGATAGGTAAGCCGCATAGGCCACGCCACCGGCCGGGCCGGATTCGATCAGTTCTTCCGGATGCTGCTTGGCATAGTCAACACCGGTGATGCCACCGCTGCTCTTGAGGATCAGCAAACGCCCGCCGAAGCCAGCCTCCTTGAGACTCGTTTCCAAGCGCTTGAAGTAGCGCTCCATGACCGGCATGGTCGCGGCGCGGATGGCGGTAGTGGCAAACCGGCCATGCTCACGAAACACCGGCCGGGTGTCGGCCGAGGTCACGCAGTAAATGCCAGGGTTTACTTCCAATACGATGTCGCGCATCTGGTTCTCGTGCGCGGCGTTGACATAAGAATTGATGAAAGCGATAGCGACCGACTTGATGTCGGCAGCCTTGATTTTTTCGGCGATGGCCAACGCCTCGACCCGCTGCAGCGGACGCACCACGTGGCCCTTCACATTCATACGTTCGTTAATGGTGTAGCGGAAACGACGCTTAATGATGGGCTTCGGTTTCTGTTGGTAGGGATCATAGAGCGCTTCGCGATGCTGGCGACCGATCTCGATGGTGTCGCGGAAGCCGTCGGTGGTGATCATTGCGGCTTCGGGATAGTCACGCGTGATGAGGGCGTTGGTGGCAGTAGTGGTGCCATGCATCAGGTGGGAGATCTCGCCGGGTGCAATGCCAGCTTCATGGATCGCGTTCAACACGCCGACCGCGCGGTCATGCTTGGTGGTGAGGACCTTGGACGTCAATTGGCGCGAACCACTGTCCTCCCAGGCAAAGAGATCTGTGAAAGTTCCACCTACGTCGATGCCAACACGCCACATTGCAAGACACCCTCGACCGGTCTGCGCGCCGGCGCCACGATAACGATAGTCTAAGCACGCGCCGCACGGCGCGTGCGGGCCATCATATAGGGAATGCGCCAGGCGGTGGCGAGGCCATGGGGCCGCACGCCAAGTCTTACACGGTGCCCGTCACAAGGCCGCAAACCGGTGATTGCCTGCGGTTTGATCGGCAATACTAAAAGTGTACATTGGCGCCACGTTCAGCGCCGTTAGGCATTCGATGAAAGTACGGTGCTGCGTGTGGCCCACGCTTTTGACCGGTCCGGTTGCTGGACCGGCTAATTATTTCTAAGGATCAGGCATGAGCGACCATCATCGCCACGACGACGACCACGATCACGACCATCAACACCCGCACGGCAATCGGCCACTGACCGATCCGGAATTGCGCGTTAAAGCGCTCGAACAGGTACTGACCGAAAAAGGCCTCATCGACCCGCTGACGGTTGATGCGCTGATCGATACCTATGAAACCAAGGTCGGCCCGCACAATGGCGCGCGGGTGGTGGCCAGGGCCTGGGTCGATCGCGAATACAAACAAAGGCTGTTGAACAACGGCACCGCCGCCATCGCCGAACTCGGCTATTCCGGCATCCAAGGTGAAGACATGGTGGTGGTCGAGAACACCGACACTGTCCATAACGTCCTGGTCTGTACCCTGTGCTCGTGCTATCCGTGGCCGACGCTCGGTCTGCCGCCGGCTTGGTACAAAGCGGCGCCCTACCGTTCGCGGGTGATCAGCGATCCACGCGGGGTGCTGAAGGAATTCGGCTTGACGCTCGACGAAGACGTCGAAGTGCGGGTGTGGGACAGCACCGCAGAGCTGCGTTACATGGTGCTGCCCGAGCGGCCACCCGGCAGCGAGCGCATGAGCGAAGAAGAATTGGCTGGGCTGGTCACCCGCGACACCATGATCGGCGTGGCCAAGATCGCGCCGCCCAAGCGTTGAGAGCAGGTTTATGAATGGCATACACGATCTCGGTGGCATGCATGGCTTTGGTCCGGTCAATCCAGAGAAAGATGAGCCCGTCTTCCACAGCGACTGGGAAAAGCGCGTGCTGGGCTTGTTTTTACCGCTCGCCGCCTCGCGCCTGTTCAACGTCGACTTGTTCCGCCATGCCATAGAACGCATGGGGGCTGCGAATTATCTGCAGTCCTCTTACTACGAGCACTGG
>JANMJF010000258.1:0-6133 GCA_031371245.1 Pseudomonadota bacterium
ATCGAGCGTGATAGATTTCTTGTTACGACCATCGTTCAGCCAGTTGAGACTGACGCCGGCTTCGGTCATGGTGCCAAAATGTCGGAACGGGTCGCCGCTGCCGGGCATTTCCACCTTGATGACTTCGGCGCCGAAATCGCCAAGCAGGGCGGCGCAGAACGGCGCCGCGAGCATGGTCGCGACATCGATCACGCGCACCCCTGCCAGCGGCAGACGCGATTCACTCGCCATCATTCGAACCGTCGTTGGCCACACCGGCACGCGCCAGGATGCGCAGCGCAATCTTCTCGTGGGCGATGTCGAGCAACTGACCATTCATGGCCACCGCGCCACGGCCTTCGCGCTGACCGCTGGCGAGCGCCGCCAGCACCGCGTGTGCCCACCTCACTTCTTCGGCACCCGGCGTGTAGGCCTGGTTGGCCAGCGCAACCTGGCTCGGATGTATTGCCCACTTGCCGGCATAGCCCAATACGCGACCACGCGCGGCGGCGGCATTGAAGCCTTCGGGGTCGGAGAAATTGCCGAATGGGCCGTCGATAGGCATCACATCAAAGGCATGACAGGCATTGGCGACCCGCGCCAGGGCGAAATGCCATTGGTCATTCCAATGACTTGCACGGGGCGTGTCCGGCAGCGCGTCGGTCAGCATGGCGTAATGTTTGTTCGCGCCACCGACCAGGCGATCCTGGCCGCCCATGCTCAGGGAATAATCGCCCACGCCGAATGACACCGACACCAGCCGCGTGGCCGCTTCGAGGATGGCTTCGACCCGTGCCATGCCGAGCGCGGTTTCAATCAGGATGTGCAGTTCCAGTGGTCGCTCGCGGGGTCGTTCACGATCGAGCGCCGTGAGCAGCGCCTCGACATGACGAATTTCGTCGACCGAGCCGAGCTTGGGCACCAGGAAACCATCGAGACGCGGGCAACGCGTGCCGAGCTGCTCGATATCGCGGAACGCCCATTCGCTGTCGAGCGCATTGGTACGCACGAGCACGCGCTTGTCACGCCAGTCAACCTCGGCTAGCGCTTGTGCGGCATTGGCACGCGCGATGAGCTTCTGGGCTGGTGGCACGCTGTCTTCGAGGTCGAGAAACAGCGCATCCGCCGCGCTGGCGGCGGCCTTGACGAAGAATTCCTGACGCACGGCGGGCACCGCGAGCAGGCTGCGCATAGTGATGGTGGTCATGACGAAAGCTACTCCTGAATCGCCGCGCGCGGCGTGTCGTCGAGGCGGACTCAGGCGTTGAGATAGCGCTCGACCATTGCCAGGTGATGGCGGATCAACAACTCCTCGTCACCAATGATCAATTCGGTCTTCGCGCCCGAGCCAAGCATGCTCTGGGTCTTTTCGAAGATGCCGCCGTCCTCGGCCATGACACCGTCGAGGAAGGTCGAGCGGCTGTACTCCTGGCTGAAGCGCTCGGCCAGGTTGTGCGCCTTGGGAAAATAAATGCGCGCCTCCCACAAGGTGCGGTCGGCCGCCAGTGGCCAGAATGAATGGGTCAGAAAGCCACCCTGCGAGACGAAGATCGAGATATTCGGAAAACAATTGAAGCCGGAGAAGGACCAGTCGGCGACGCCGGTTGGATTGACCCCCGGTGGCATGCCGTGCGAGGAAATGCCCTGCTTCTGCAAAGTCAGAATGCCGAAGCGCTTGGCCAAAGCTTCGACTGGATGGGCCTGCCACTCGACATTGGCCGGCACCGAAATGCGCGCGTGCGGATCGAACAAGGCAAGCTCGTGCACGTTCAGGTAAGGATTGCTCTTGCTCGTGAACATGCGCCCGGTGCTGCGACCGTGCAGGCTGAAGATGTGGTAGACCTCCTGGAACGCATCACGACAGACCTTCCAGTTGGCTTTCACTTCCACCTGCCAGGAGCAGCACGCGCTCGCGACCTCGGCGAACGGATAGCCGGCGAAGCTGCGCCCGGCTTCACCGAGATAGTCATGTAAAGACTGCGTTGGCTGTGGATCGACATTGATGTAGATGAAGCCCTCCCACACGTCCACGGCGACCGGCGTCAGGCCATGACGGTCTTTGTCGAGCCCGACAAATTTCTTCTCGTCTGGCACATGATGCAGGCCGCCATCGAGGCGATACGTCCAGCTGTGATACTTGCAGGTAAACGCATTGCATTTGCCCTTGCTGTTCCACACTACTGGATTGCCACGGTGCGAACACATATTGTGAAAAGCATGCACGGCGCCGTCGTCACTGCGCACGATCACGACTTCGGTACGACAGATATCGAGCTTCTTGACGAAGTAGTCGCCGCGCTGCGGGATCTGCTCGACGCGACCGACATTCAGCCAGACTTTGCGGAAGATCGCCTCGCGCTCGCGTTCAAAATAGGCCGGCGACACATAGGGCTCGACTTTGATCGGCCCGCTATCTAATTGCGGAAAGCGCTCATGCCAACGTGGCGCGCGATCATCATTTATGCGTGCATTCATGTTGTGACTCCCCCGGTGCTGACGGCGCTCACGCGCGCCGGATAGATGTCGATCGGTGTCAGGCGCAGGACGTCGAGCCCCTCGGCGGTCGGTTCGCCATACATCTCCACCGCTGGCGCGATTTCGGCCAAGGCCGTGGCGAGCAGGAACAGACGTTGGACAGCGGGCGGCACCTGTTCCACGCCATGCTGCGCGAGAAATGGCAGCACCGCTTCCATGCGGGCAAGCATGGCGTCGTAGAAGGTTCTGATTTCCGCCATGCTGCTGGCCGCACGTTTGGCGCGGCGCGCATGTTCAGTAGGCAGGGCCCAGGCGAGGTGGATAGCAAGATCCTGGAAGCCAGCCGGTAGCGGATGATCGTTCATGCGGTTTTCTCCCGTGCAAGTTCAAGCAGGATGTACGCGCGGTGCAGTCATCGGCTCACACATTGATATAGGACTCAGCGACCTTGAGGCGGTGACGCAGGATCAACTCCTGGTCCTGCAAGTGGATTTCCTGCTTCACGCCTGACATCAGCATCGCCTGGGTGCGTTCGAGTGTACTGCCATCCTCAAGCAAGGTGTCGCGAAACGAACACTTGCCGTACTCCTGGGCGAAACGCTGCGCCATATTTTCTGCGGGCGGCGCATAGGTGCGGATCTCCCAGCGGCAACGATTTTCGGCCAGCGGCCAGAAGATGTGCGTCAGATAGGTACCCTGGGAAACGTAGATGAGGCAATTCGGGAACACCGCGAGTCCATCGAACGACCAATTCGGATAAGCGCTCGGATTAACGCCCTTGGGAAAAACACTGGCGTCGGTGTTGACCTGTTGCAGTACGACATCGCCGAAGCGTCCGGCCAGGGTCTCGACCGCGGTCGCCTGGTGATCGGGATTGGCCGACAAGGACACGCGCGCATGACGCCCGAAGATCTTGAACTCCAGCGCATGGGCGAAGGGATTTGACTTGCTCGCGTAGACATCGCCGATCATGCGCCGATGCAACGTCGGGATATGGTAGATCTCGGCGAACGCGTCATGCGCAACCTTCCAGTTAGCATGGACATCGGTGTACCAGGAAAAACAATTGCCCGCGAGATCTGCGAAAGGATAGCCGGCGATACTCGCCTTGAATTCGTCGCCCAGATAGTCCTGCAGGCCCTGTGCGGGCTCAGCGTCGACGTTGATGAAAATGAATCCTTGCCAGTTATCGACGGCCACCGGCGACATGCCGAGCTTGTCTTTGTCGACATTGAAAAAACTCTCTTCATCGGTGATCTGCCGCAGGTTGCCTTCGAGCCCGTAAGTCCAACCGTGAAACTTGCAGGTAAACGCACGACAACTGCCGCGCGCGTTCCATACCAGTTGGTTACCACGATGGGAGCACATGTTGTGGAACGCACGGATTACGTCGTCCTTACCACGCACCACCAGCAGCGAGGTCTTACATATCGCGAGGTCTTTGACGAAGTAGTCACCGGGGTTCGGGATCTGCTCGACGCGGCCGACGTTCAACCACACCTTGCGAAAGATGCGCTCGCGCTCGAGTTCGAAGTACGCGGGCGAAATATAGGGTTCGACCGGCAGCGGGCCGGTGCCGAGTTCGGGATAACGCTCGGTCCAGCTTTGGACTTGAGTCTTGTGTACCGTCACCATGGCGTGCACTCCACCGAATCGTGCTATTCGTGAACCGCAACAAAGCGCGCGACATCATAGCCGTCGATCACGCTGGGCTGGCCGTAGTTCTCGACCGCGGGCGCAATCTCGGCAACCGACAGCGCGATGTGAAACAGGGCCTGCACCTCGTCGTCAGAGACGTGCTGCGGTGGATACTGGGCGAGAAATTCAAGCACCGCGTCCATGCGCGGCATGATCCCTGCGTAAAACGCTCGCAAGACTTCTATCGAACTGGCTTGGCGTTTGGCCGAACGTTGTTGTTCGTTCGCGAGCGACCATTCAAGGTAGGGTTCCAGATCGATGAAGGCCGCTGGCAAATGAATCTGGGGCATACGAAGCGCTCACTGCATGCTGACTACGGACATAGGGCGCAAGCGCCGTCGATTCATCTTATGTGTTCGTTCGCGCCCTGCACAAGCTGAATACACAGACCGTCAGCACACGCTTGCGCTGTGCGCGCAACCGTACGACATGATGGAGCCATGCGATATTGTCACGCTGCGGAACGTGGCCCTGGCAAACGACACCAGGCGCGACCATCGACGGTGGCACGATACATAGGGGAAAGCCAGGCATGCAGGACTCAACCGGCACCGTGCCCGGGGTCTCGGGAACCTATGACAAAGCCGCTACGCTGAACCTGCTGGCGCGAGTCACGCAGGTGTACAAGCAGGGCGCACTTCGATTGACGCCATCAACCATGATCGGCGAGCGGCAATGGCTGGCTGTCGAGGCGCAATCTCATGCTGAGTTGCACAATGACAAGATCTACAACAACTTCTTCATCGCAGTCGCCTAGTAAAATCGCGGTATAGCGCTGCGAGAACTAGGGCGACTCGACGACGCCATAGCGAGCTATGAACGAGCGATTGAGTCACTGTGGGTTCAATTCCCCGCAGCTTGCTGCGAATAGCTTGTTATTGCCGCTAGACCGTCGCCACCGGTGTCGCCGGTGAACCGACCGCCCCTGGCAGCCTGAGCGGCGGCGCGGTCAACAAGAAGCTCGTGCGATTGTTCGCGCGCAACCAGTCGGCCAGTTCTGACAAGCGCCAGATCTCGCCGAGATTCACGCCGGTCTTGAATAAGGCGTGATGATGCAGCGGCAACATTACACACTGCCCGCGCTTGAGTGCTGCGTTGTGTATCTCAACCGCATAGTTGTCCGAGATGAGCGCGCATATCTTTGAGGTGGTTATCCATTCCAGCAACCGCGGATCTGTACCATCAAGTCCGGCGCAGATGTTGTGCAGGATGTTTTCATCTGGCTGCTTGTTCATGCCGAGAATCACCTCGTCGAATCCGGTGCGGAAACACACCATGTCGCCCGGCAACACCTTGATGCCGTCAGCAGCGAAGATGCGCATCAAGTCGTCGTAATTGACCGCGCGGCGGGCGCGTCCGAAATGCGCTTCGAGGTCGACCATGACAGCACGCCCTTGCAGGCACTTTACCGCCATATGCTCGACGCCGAGCGCGTGGGCGGCGGAGGTGGATTTTGCTTCGACCAGGGTGCCCGGGACGGCACCCGCCTGGCCCGGATCGCGAGGCCCTGTGAGTTCGATACCGTCGCGATAACCGTTGTAAAACACCACTTCGGGCGTGCCATCGTCGTCGGCATCGAACAACGCACCGACATGTGCAAGTGAATCCCACTGTGTCGAGTACTGCAGATGCAGCAATACCATGTCGTCATTGATGACATCGTTCAAACCGGGATGTTCCCATTCCATCCGATACATCCAGTTCGGCTTGTCGCCGCGTAAAGTAGGACGGATCTGCGGCGGATGGCGGCGCGGGTTGAGTGCACAGCCGCCGGGATAATCGAGTGGCATCGACAGACAGAAGGTCTTGCCATGCTTGACCTCAGCCACACCTTGCAAGACTTTTTCTGCCGTCAACTCATTCATGCGTCCGAGTTGGTCGTCGGCACCATAATCGCCCCAGGTGGATTGCTCGGGACGGCGCCGCCAGCGTGGCTTGCCCTGCTCGGTTTTAGACATCGCCGACTCCCCGTCTTAAAGTT
>JANMJF010000279.1:0-1629 GCA_031371245.1 Pseudomonadota bacterium
CGCTTCAAGGCCGCCCTGGCACAACTGCACGGTGCGATCGCCGGTCAGCCGACCCGCCGCGTGCTTTATCTGATCTGGCGCGATCCGTGGATGACCGTATCGCGCGATACTTACATCGCCAATATGCTGGCGCTGCTCGGCTGGCAGACGGTACCGAGCGCCGCGCAACAACGCTATCCGGCACTTACGATAGACGCACTGCGCGGCCTGAATGCAGATTTATGTCTGCTCAGCAGCGAACCCTATCCGTTCCGTGACAAACACATCGCTGAGTTGCACGGCTTGCTCGGTGGCGACACACCAGTACGCTTGATCGACGGCGAGATGGTCTCCTGGTATGGCAGCCGCGCCATTGCAGGACTGCGCTATCTCGCCAGCTATGCGAACGCCGTCTGCGCCAGCGTAGCCTGAGAGACCAGCATGGAATCACCCTGCATCAATATCTGCATCCTCGACGAAGAGCGCGGCCTGTGCCGCGGCTGTCTGCGCACCCTGGATGAGATCGGTGACTGGGGCCGCTACTCGGTTGTGCAACGTGCGCACATCATGGCGAGTCTGGCGTTACGTCGCGAAGATCACCAAAGCAGCCAACAAGACCACCCAGAGGGAGGCATTTATGATCTATGAGACGATTAAATTCGAACGTGACGGTGGCGTCGCCATCATCACCTTGAACCGCCCGGACGCGGCCAACAGTCTGAACGTGTTGATGTCCGAGGAACTGGTCAAGGTCGCTACCCATAGCGACTCCAACCCTGACATCCGCGCGGTGGTATTCACCGGCGCTGGCAAGATGTTCTCGGCCGGTGGCGACTTGCATGCCTTCGCCGCCCAGGGCGAGGGCATGGCCGAGTACATCCGCTACGCGACCACCGGCCTGCATGCCGCCATCGCGCGCTTTGCACGCATGAACGCGCCTTTTCTGGTGGCGGTCAATGGTGTCGCTGCCGGCGCCGGCTTCAGCATGGCCATCTGCGGCGACCTGGTATTCGCGGCGCAATCGGCCAAGTTCACCGAGGCTTATACCAAGGCCGGCGTCTCGCCCGATGGCAGCAGCACCTTCTTTCTGCCGCGCCTGGTCGGCCACGTCAAAGCCATGCAGTTGATCCTGTTGAACGACGTGCTGAGCGCACAGCAAGCCAAGGAATGGGGGCTGGTCAACGAAGTGGTGGCGGACGACCAGCTCATGGCCCGCGTGATGGAAGTGGCCCATCAATTGGCCGCTGGACCGACGCTTGCGTTTGGTGAATCCAAACGCCTCATCGCCGACAGTTACTCCAACACGCTCGAAACCCAGATGGAACTTGAGACGCGCGCCATCGCCGGCCTCGCGCGACACTCGCAAGACACACGCAATGCCATCCATGCTTTTACCAAAAAGCAGAAGATCGAATTCAAAGGATGTTGAACACCATGAAAGCGCTCGTCCTACGCGAGCTCGGCGGTCCCGAGCAACTTAAGATCGAAGACCTGGCCACACCTGCGCCGAGTGTCGGCCAAGTGCGGGTACGCATCAAAACTGCGGCGCTCAATCGTCGCGATGTGTGGATCACGGTCGGCGCCTATCCGCGCATCAACTTTCCTGCGCCTACGGTTGGCACGGAATGACGAAGAAGAAGGAACCCTATG
>JANMJF010000285.1:0-3354 GCA_031371245.1 Pseudomonadota bacterium
CCCACGCCCTGATCGGCATGCTCAACACCAAGAATCATCGCGGTTTTCTCGCGCCCCTGCTGGCCCATGTGCAGAGTTGGCACTTTGCGACCCTGGCTGGCGTGAATGGCGCGCGCGCTGAGGACCTCGCCGTCTGCCTGCGCGCGCTTGCGCCGCGGGCGGTGTCGGCCTGCCACAGCAGCGTCGCTGCAGCCCATAGTGCGATCCTGGCTGGCGCGCAGCCCGGCGATCGGGTGCTGGTGCTCGGTTCGTTTTTGACCGTCGGCGCGATGCTTGAGCAGCTTGCCCTGCCGCACGCGAGCCCATGATGGACCGGCAGCTCAAGCAACGTGTAGTGGGGGCCGGTCTGCTGGTCGCCTTCGGCGTCATCTTCATTCCGATTTTTCTCGACAACGGTGGCGTTGAATCGCCCGTACCGCCCGCCATGAATATTCCACCCGCGCCGACCGAGGATGTTTCACAGCGCGCGCCGGCGCTCGGCGAAGAAGCGATCGCCGCAATGGAAGCGCGCGCCGACGAGGATGTCGAGTTGCCGCCGCCGCGCGTGCAGGTCGGGGCGGGCCGTGATACTGAGCCGCTGCCAGAAATCACGCCGTCGGCGAGCGGCGAGCCGCCGCTGACGCTCGACACCCTGGAGGAGGGTGCCGCTGCGAATAACCCTGCAGCGCTAGAAACGCCGCCGCCGCGCATGCAGCCGCCGCCAGTGCGTAGCGCGCCGCCCCCGGCCGTGGCGGCTGCGTCGACAGCGCGTCCCAGCCGTCCCTCGCCGATGGATTTGCAGCCCGCTGCCAGCCAGCCGCTGCCGATACCAAAGCTTGCAGTCAAATCTCCGATCAAAGCCGGTAGTGACACCAAGCCGCCGGCAAAGCCCATCGCGCCAACGCCCACTACGGTCGCTGGCTGGACCGTGCAGCTCGGCAGCTTTGCCAGCGACGTCAATGCCAGGAAGCTGGTCGACAAACTCAAGGCCGCTGGTTACAACGCCTATAGCGAGCAGCGCATCGAACAGCGTGTGACGGTCTTCAAGGTGCGCGTCGGGCCGACACCGGGCAAGGCCGAAGCTGAGCGCCTGCGCCAGCGCATTGAAGCGCAGTTCGAGGCGCGCGGCATGCTGGTACCGTCGCGCTGAGACTCATGGCGTCGCTGCCGCGTGCAGCTGCGGTCTGCTAGACTCCGCCCCTCCTCAACCGCCGGGCTAGGCATGAACTGGGCGGACATCACCATCATCTGCATCATCGCCTTGTCAGCGGTCATCAGCCTGTTTCGCGGCTTCATCCGTGAAGTCCTCTCGCTGCTCGCGTGGGTGGTGGCGTTCTGGGCGGCGATGGCATTTTGGGCAAAGTTCGCCGCCTTTCTTGCGCCCTATGTCGCCATCGAGTTCGCACGCATGGTGCTCGCCTTTCTGGCGGTGCTGGTAGCGGTACTGTTGGTATTCGGCGTTATCAATTTCATCGTTGGGCGGCTACTCGACAAGACCGGCTTGAGTGGCCCCGATCGCCTGCTCGGTGCGCTGTTCGGTCTGTTGCGTGGCGCGGCTATCGTGACGGTGCTGGTGGTGCTGGCCGGCCTGACCCCGCTGCCCGGCAATCCGTTCTGGACGCAATCGCGCATGCTGGTCAGCTTCCAGTCTGCCGCGCAGCTTGCGATAGCGCAGCTGCCGCCCGATCTCGGCAAACACTTCAGCTACGCGAAGGGCGGAATCTAGCATGTGCGGAATCATCGGCATTGTGGCAAAAACCGCCGTCAATCAGATGTTGTACGACGGTCTCACCGTGCTTCAGCACCGTGGCCAGGATGCCGCCGGCATGGCCACGTATGAAGACGGCCGCCTTTATCTGCGCAAGTCCAATGGGCTGGTGCGCGATGTGTTCCACACCCGACATATGGTCAATCTGCGCGGCCGCATGGGCATCGGTCATGTGCGCTATCCGACCGCCGGGGTGTCCTCGACCGCCGAAGCCCAGCCGTTTTACGTCAATTCACCGTATGGCATCACGCTCGCCCATAACGGCAACCTGACTAATTCCGCGCAGTTGAAGCAGGAATTATTCGAAGACGATCTGCGCCACATCAATACCGAATCCGATTCCGAAGTGCTGCTCAACGTGTTCGCCCACGAGTTGCAGAATCTGCACAAATTCCGCATTGATGCCGCCGACGTGTTCCGCGCCATCGAACGTGTGCACGAACGCTGTTCGGGTGGTTATGCAGTGGTCGCCATGATCAGCGGTGTCGGTATCGTCGCCTTTCGTGATCCCTATGGCATCCGTCCACTGGTCTACGGCCATCGCGAGACAGAGCATGGTCGCGAATACATGGTGGCCTCTGAATCGGTCGCCATCGATACGCTCGGCTTCGAACTGGTGCGCGATGTCGCGCCGGGCGAAGTGGTGTTCGTAAGCAAAGCCGGCGAACTCGCTACCCAGCAGTGCGCTAAGAACACCCACTACACGCCGTGTATTTTCGAGCACGTCTACTTCGCGCGGCCAGACTCCATCATCGATGGCATCTCGGTGCACAAGGCGCGCATGCGCATGGGCGAGGCGCTGGCCGAGAAAATCAAACGCGAATGGTCGGGGCATGACATCGATGTTGTCATCCCGATCCCCGACACCGCGCGCACTGCGGCGCTGGAACTGGCCCATACGCTGGGCGTGAACTATCGCGAAGGTTTCATCAAAAATCGCTATATTCCACGCACTTTCATCATGCCCGGCCAGGCACTGCGGCGGAAATCGGTGCGCCAGAAATTGAACGCCATCGATCTCGAATTCGAAGGCAAGAACGTGCTGTTGGTCGACGACTCCATTGTGCGCGGTACGACGTCCGGTCAGATCATTCAGATGGCCCGCGACTCCGGTGCACACAAGGTCTATTTCGCCTCGGCCGCGCCGCCGGTGCGTTATCCGAATGTATATGGCATCGATATGCCGACCGCCGACGAGTTGATCGCGCACAATCGTACCGAAGACGAGGTCTGTAGCCTGATCGGCGCCGACGGTCTGATCTACCAGGATCTCGACGCGCTGGTCGACGCCGCCCGTCGTGGCAACCGCCGTATCACCGAATTCGAACAGTCCTGCTTCAGTGGCCACTACGTGACCGGTGACGTCAGCGACGTCTATTTGCGCCAGGTCGGCAGCGCGCGCGCTGATGAGGCCAAGGCCGAACGCGCGCGCGATGAAGATTCGTTGCGCGATCTGTTCACCACCGCCGGCAGCATCTCGGTCGACGGTTGAGCCAGCGCGCCGTCGTCTGACGCATTCATTTTTTCTTCGAGGGCATGATGGTGGATTACGACAACGAGCCTGGGCTGGCGACGCTGGCCTGTCACGCCGGTCAGGTCCGCACTGC
>JANMJF010000320.1:0-4746 GCA_031371245.1 Pseudomonadota bacterium
CACTTGTGATAGCCCAGACCGCCGTCGCAGCGATCGCAGCGACGCGCCGCGCCACAGTGCCGACAGATCAGCAGCGGCGAATAACCACGTCGGTTCAGAAACAGCATGACCTGCTCGCCGCGCGTGAGGCAGGCGCGAATGGCCGACATCAGCTGCGAGCTCATGCCGGCCGTCAACGCCAGTCCGCGCACATCCAGGCATTCGATCACGGGCATGCGCGCGTTGCCGGCGCGGGCACGCAGCACGGTGCGCTGATACTTGCCGCGCGCGACATTGGCGAGGGTTTCCAGCGACGGCGTGGCCGAGCCCAGCACCACCGGCACGTCTGCGTTCTGCGCGCGGACCAGTGCGATATCTCGTGCCGAGTAGCGGAACCCGTCCTGCTGTTTATAGGAGGGGTCGTGTTCTTCGTCGATCACTAACAAACCGAGATGGGGCATCGGCGTCCACACGGCCGAGCGCGTGCCGATCAGGATGCGCACTACACCCGTCGTGCAAGCAGTCCAAGTCAGCATGCGCTCCCGTTCGCCGAGCGCGGAATGCAATACGCCCACCGCCGTGCCGAAACGCTCGCGAAAGCGCGCCACCAGCTGTTCGGTCAAGGCGATTTCCGGCACCAGCACCAGGCTCTGCGCGCCGCGCGCGAGGCAGTCGGCGATGGCGGCCAGATAGACCTCGGTCTTGCCACTGCCGGTCACGCCGTGCAGTAGTACGGCCGCGAAGCGGCCGCCTGCCGCGACGATGGTTTGCGCGGCAATGTGTTGTTCGGCATTGAGTTCGGGCGCAGCGCTGGTGACGCAGGCCGCGCGTTCCGACGCCGCCTCGGCGAGCAGGCCAAGGGCGAGCAGACGTTTCACTACCACCCGCCAGCCGAAGTCGACCGCTGCGAACAACCCCGCACCGCCGGCTCCGCTGGACAGTCGTTCCAACACTTCGCGCTGGCGCGTCGCACGCACCTGTCCGTCGGCCAGGGCCGCCACGCCTGCGGCGGTTAATTGCCACGCCTCGGCATTCACGACTGGCAAGTCTCGGTGGCGTCGCAGCCACACCGGCAACATATTGCCGAGTACGTCGCCGAGCGGATGTTGATAGTAGGCTGCCGCCCAATGGGCGAGGGCCAGCGCATCGGCGTCGAACACTGGCGCCGCATCGAGCACTGCCTCGATGGCCTTCAAGCGGGCGTGGTCGATGGTGCTGCCATCCTTGCGTTCCAGCGCGATGCCGATGCGTCGCGCGCGACCGAAAGGCACCATCACGCGCTGTCCGGGCAGGGGTGGGTGCGCACGCAAGGTCTCGGGCAGCAGATAATCGAAGACCCGACGCAGAGGCGTAAATAGCGCGACGCTGACGATATCCATGGGGGAAGCGACCGGATTCAAGATGCGGCTAGCGCACACCCCGATGCGGCACACAGCGAGGTCGACACCATTTCGTTGCCGACGTCAGTAGCCGGCTGCGGCGCGCCCCGCAAAGTCACCGGTGAATACTACGCCGCGCTCGAGCAGCGCTTCGAGCCCCACACCATCGACACGTTGCATCGGTCGACCATCGATAGCGCTGAGGGGCTGGCGAGGTTTGTGCGCAGACAGAACGGTCAATTCGAAGGCCTCGTCGTACAAGGTGAGCGCGATCTTCACCCCACGCTGCGGCCCCGCCACACCGGCCAAGCGTAACTGCATATCGACCAGTTGGTAGGTAAATCGACGCTCGAGCAGGAAGCGCGTGACTGCCTCGAATTCATCCCAACGCAGATGCACGCTGATGGGTGTGAACTCGCAGGCGGTGCCATAGAGCACCGGCCCCACCAGTACCGGCTGGAATGGCGTCAACAGCCGTAAGGCCTTGAGCGCGATGCTGCGCAGGTGGGTGATGCGGTCAGCCTGTTCGACCGCATGGAAAAGCTGCAGGTATGCAACCAGAGCCCGATGCAATTGCAGATTGTCGGGCAGGTCACGACTGTGCTCAACACCAAGCTCGCGCGCAGCCTTGCGGCGCGCACTGTCGAAATCGGCCACCCCTTCCTCCACCAGCAGGCGCGCCGCGCGGTTGGCGATCTCAGCGCGCCCGACCCCTACCGTGTGTTGCCTGCGGCCCATGCGCTATACCGGCCGTTCAGAAAATCTGCTCGGCCGCAGTGCCGCCGGTCTGCTCGCTACCTTGCTGTGCCGGCATGAAACTGTCCAGACCATCCAGACCACCGCTGCCACTGCCACCGGCACCGCCGCTGCCCGGCACGTCGGCCGCCCGAAAGGATTCAAAAATGGCATGGGAATCGTTGGCGCCCGCCAAGCGTCCGGTATCGGGATCAATGCGCACCGTGACCACGCCTTGGGGCTGCTCGAGTTCGGTTTCTGGTACGTCCGCCAGAGCCACACGCATATAGTCCATCCACACTGGCAGCGCCGCTTGGGCACCGGTCTCGCGCTTGCCGAGCGGCGCAACGCGGTCGAAGCCGACCCACACAGTCGTAGCATTACGGCCATTGAAACCCGAGAACCAAGCGTCCTTTTGATCGTTGGTTGTGCCGGTTTTGCCGGCGAGGTCCTGGCGTTGCAGCGCACGCGCGCGGGTCGCGGTGCCGCGTTTGATGACGTCCTGCAGGATGGAATTCATGATCCAGACATTTTCCGCCGCGACCACGCGCGGCGCGACATTGGCCGGCGACGACTGTTGCATGCCACGCAAGGCCTCAATGTCGGGCGGCTCGCCATCGCCATCTAACGCCAGCGCCTCGCATTCATGGCACACGGTGGGCGGCGTGGCGTGGTACATCTCGACCCCTTCGGCGGTCTCGATACGCTGCACGAAATAGGGTTCGACCTTGTAACCACCATTAGCCAGCACCGCGTAGCCGCGCACCAACTCATAGGGCGTAACCTCGCCAGTGCCGAGTGCGAGCGAAAGATTTGCCGGCAGCTGGTTACGTTTGAACCCATAGCGTTGCGCGAAATCCAGCGCGTAATTGACGCCGATGGCACGCAGCAGGCGTATCGACACCAGATTGCGCGACTTGGTCAACGCCTCGCGCAAACGCATCGGACCGAAATAATTGCCTGAATAATTCTCTGGCCGCCAGGCGTTCTCAAGACCCACCGCTTCAAACACGATTGGCGCATCATTGATGAAACTCGCGGCGGTGAAACCCTTGTCCAGAGCCGCTGAATAAATGAAGGGCTTGAAATTCGAACCAGGTTGGCGATGGGCCTGGGTCACACGATTGAACTTGCTATGCTCGAAATCGAGCCCGCCGACCAGCGCCAGCACCTTACCATCGCTGGGATCGATCGAGACCAATGCCCCTTCCACAGCTGGCAGTTGCGCCAGTGCCCAATAGCCGCTGGCGGCAACGGTACCCACTTTCTTGATGTCGGCATCCGCAGCAACCCATCGCACCCGCACCACGTCACCGCGCTGCACGAGATTTTCCGCCTTGCTTGGCGCCGCGCCTACGTCGTCCTCCGAGAGGTATTTGCGCGCCCAGCCCAGACCCTCCCACGGCAAGGTGATCACACCCGCGCCGTCGTGGAAAACCACCACCTGACGGTCCTGCACGGTCAAGACCAAGGCCGGCTGCAGGCCGGCCGACTCCGGATACTTGGTCAGGATCTTATGCCAGGTCGCCGTGTCCTCCTGCGGCGCAAGGGCAAGCTTGGCTTCGGCGCCTCGATAACCGTGGCGACGATCGTAGTCGAACAAACCCGCCCGCAGCGCATCGGCGGCGGCGTTTTGCAGCGTGCTCGGCACCGTAGTAATGACGCGAAAGCCGCTGGTGTAGGCGCCGTCGCCATATTTGCTAAGCATGAAATCTCGCACCATCTCGGCGACGTGCGGCGCCGGCACTTCGACCGCCTGACCGTGCCACTGGGCATTGACCGGTGCGTCGACAGCGGCCGAATACTGCGTCTGATCGATGTATCCGAGTTTCAACATGCGGCCCAGCACATAGCTGCGACGATCGCGCGCGGCCTCGGGGTCGCTAATCGGATTATTACGCGACGGCGCCTTGGGCAAGCCGGCGATCATTGCAATCTGGGCGAGGTCGAGCCGCTCAAGCGTCACACCGTAATAGACCTGCGCGGCGGCGCCGACGCCATACGCGCGATGCCCCAAAAAAATCTTGTTCAGATAGAGCTCAAGGATTTCGTCTTTGCTGAGCTCGCTCTCGATGACACAAGCCAGCACTACCTCTTTGAGCTTGCGCTCATAGGTTTTTTCCGGCGACAGGAAAAAGTTGCGCGCCACCTGCATGGTGATGGTGCTGCCGCCCTGTTTCTTTTCGTGGGTGGACACCAGTCCGACCATCGCACGCACGATGGCCATCCAATCGACACCGGGATGTTGATAAAAGCGGTCGTCCTCGGCGGCAAGGAAGGCCTGCTTGAGCAGCAGCGGCACATCGTCGATTTTGACGGGATTGCGGCGCTTTTCGCCAAATTCAGCAATCAACAGGCCGTCGCTTGATAACACTTTGAGCGGCGTTTGCAGCCTGACTTCTTTTAAAGATTCGACGGGCGGAAGCTGAGGCAAGATGTACCACAGGGTGCCGGCCGCACCGGCAATGCACAGCACGAGGATGAATAACAAGCTATAGAAGGAAAAACGCAACATGTTGGGGGTAGGAACTGGCAAACGCCTATATATTCTGTATGTTTACTTTAAAAACCAGGCGTAACATTCGATTTCTATTGGTTTTTATAGAAAATTAATGTTGTTTTTCAGTTCGCGGTTGGCTATAGTTAGCGCGGA
>JANMJF010000335.1:0-3493 GCA_031371245.1 Pseudomonadota bacterium
CTTAAGATCGAAGACCTGGCCACACCTGCGCCGAGTGTCGGCCAAGTGCGGGTACGCATCAAAACTGCGGCGCTCAATCGTCGCGATGTGTGGATCACGGTCGGCGCCTATCCGCGCATTAATTTCCCAGCGATTGCCGGCTCCGACGGTGCCGGTGTCGTCGATGCCGTCGGCGAGGGCGTCGATGCCAAACTGGTCGGTCGCGAAGTAGTGATTTATCCGGCGCTGGAGTGGGGTGACGACCCGCGCTGCGGCGGTCCTAACTTCCGTGTGCTGGGCATGCCCGATCAAGGCACTTTCGCTGAGTACATCTGTGTACCGGCTGACTCGGTGGTAGACAAGCCCGCCCATCTGTCCTGGGAAGAAGCGGCGGCGGTGCCGCTCGCCGGCCTCACCGCCTGGCGCGCGACCGTCACCCACGGTGAAGTGTCGGCCGGACAGAAAGTTCTGGTGACGGGCATCGGCGGTGGCTGCGCAACTTTTGCCTTGGCCTGGGCGCGGGCCCATGGTGCCGAAGTGTTCGTCACCAGCAGCAGCCAGGACAAACTAGCGCAAGCAGTGAAACTCGGCGCGAGCGCCGGATTCAACTATCGCGAGGCGAGTTGGGTGAAACAATTGCGGAGCGCGGCAGGCGGCATCGATATCATCATCGATAGCGCCGGCGGTGATGGCATGCACGACGCACTCGACACGCTCAATGCCGGTGGCCGCTACGTCTTCTTCGGCGCCACGAGTGGCAATCCGGAAAAAGGCTTGAACATGGCCAAGCTGTTTTTCCGCCAGGTGCGCATTCAGGGCACGACCATGGGCCGCCCCGAGGAATTCCGCGCCATGCTCGATTGCATCAATGCCAATAAGCTGAAACCAGTGGTCGACCACGTCTATCCGTTTGCCGAGGCGGTCGCCGCGCACAAGCGCATGCAGGACTCGGAGCAGATGGGCAAGCTGGTGTTGCGCATGGCTTGAGCCTGACGACAGCCCTCGTTGGCGATAGCCAGCGTCACAATTATTCACGACCGGGAGAGGCTGATGATCACTTTACGTTTCGGGCTGCGCGGCGACATGCGCAGCAAGGCCTATACCAATCCAACGCTCGACAGCCAGCTCGGTGGCGTTACCAGCATTCTCAGCCACACCCGCACCACCGTCACGGCCGGCACCGTCAAGGGCGGCAGCGTGGTACTGGCGGGCAAATTCAAGTTCAGCAGCGAGAGTTCCTTGCGTGACAGCGATGTCACCGGCGTGTCTTTGTTTGATAAGGGTAAGCATCTGCTGGTGTCGGTGAGCGGCGCGCCGCACGCGACTTTCGATGATCTTGGACACCAGGACACGCCCCAGCTCATGGTGACTTTTCTGCTACGCGACGCGGGGCAGGGCATCGTCATCCAGGGCAGTCCGTTCGCCGACATCCTGCTCGGTTATGGCGCTAACGATCAATTGTTCGGCAATGTTGGCGATGACGTGCTGCGCGGCGGTGCGGGCAACGACAGCTTGAACGGCGGCAGCGGCGCCGATCGACTCGATGGTGGTCTCGGCCGTGACGTGATGATCGGCGGCGCCGGCAACGACATCTATATCGTCGACGCGGCCGCTGATCAGACGGTCGAAAACGCAAATCGTGGCGTAGATAGCGTGCAGAGCAGCGCCACCTGGGTGATGGGCGCCCATATTGAGAACCTGACCCTGGTCGGCAGCCACAACATCGACGCGACCGGCAATGCCAGTGACAACCATCTGCTCGGCAATAGCGCGGCCAACACGCTACGCGGTGCCGCCGGTAACGATCGCCTCGATGGCGGACGCGGCGCGGACCGGCTCGAGGGCGGTCGTGGTGATGACCTCTTCATCGTCGATAACCGCCACGATGTGGTCGTCGAAGCGGCCGGTCAGGGCAGGGATACGGTGCAAAGCACGGTCAGCTATAGCTTACCCGCCAACGTCGAACGCCTGACTCTGCTCGGCAGCGGCGACATTGACGGCACCGGCAACGGTCTGGCCAATGTCTTGCGTGGCAATGGCGGTGATAACACGCTGTCGGGCGGTGCCGGCCACGACGTTCTGCTGCCCGGTCACGGTCACGACAGTCTGACTGGCGGCACCGGCGCCGACGACTTCGTCGTCACTGGCGCGAGCGGCGATACGCTGGTCATTACCGATCTGCTGTCGGGTAGCGATCACCTGTGGCTGACGCCCAGTGCGGTCGCTGACTTGGGCCGCGGCGCACTGGCCGCTGACAACTTGCGCGCCATCGGCGACACGCCCGATAACAACGACTTTCTGGTCTATGACCAGGCCAACGGCGTACTGTCCTACGATGCCGGCAGCAACGGCGGCAGCCTATTCACCCTGGCTTCGTTAGGCGCCCACACCATGCTGCTGGCGGGTGACATCAGTGTTGGCTTACCGTTGATTTGAGTAGCGCCGCGTAGCGCACCGGCTCATCCCAGCCGCGCAATCGCTTTCGCATACTCATCGAGAATCGTCAAGGCCTCATCCCGCGCAAAATCTGCAAACGGCAGCAGCACGCGATTGGCACCGCTCGCGATCATGCGTTCCAGCCGCTTAGGATCCAGGCCGCGCTCAGCTCGCACTTCGGCTAATACGGTGACATCGAGCTTGGCAGGATCGCGGCCGCGCGCCTGCAGCGCCGCGCGTATGGCGGCGAGCGCGGTGGGAATGTCTTCAATCAAGCCTTCAATCGGCATCCAACCATCGCAGTATTCAGCGATGCGCGCTGGCACGTATTTGGAATAGGCGCCCATCAAGACCGGTGGCCCGCCGGCCTGCAAAGGTTTCGGCCAGCACCACATCGGTGGCAGGTCGACAAACTTGCCGTGGTATTCGGGCACATCGTCGTTCCAGATGCTGCGTATGGCCAGCATGCGTTCCCGTGTGACCTGCCAGCGATCGGCGAAGGCCACGCCGTGGTCTGCCATTTCCTCCGCGTTCCAGCCCGCCCCAATCCCGAAAATCAACCGCCCGCCCGACAGACGATCGAGTGAGGCGGTGGCCTTGGCGAGATTGATCGGGTCATGCTCAGTGACCAGCGTCACGCCGGTACCGAGTTTGAGCGTACGGGTAGTCGCTGCGGCTAGCGAGAGGGCGACGAATTGATCGTGGCTATGCCAGTACATGGCCGGCAGTTCGCCGCCGCCGACGAAGGGTGAGCGACGACTGGTCGGAATGTGAGTGTGCTCAGCGTAGAACAGCGACTCAAAGCCGCGCGCTTCCAGGGCCGGCGCGAGATCCTGGGGTTCGATGCTGGTGTCGGTCGGGAAACAGACGATGCCGAAGTCCATAGGATTCATTCCTCAGTTTTATGTGGGTCCGACTGAAGTTGGACCCACACTAAAAATTTGCAGGGCAGATCGGACGCTTACAACCCGCCCCAGGTCTCTTCCGTATGCAGCCGCGACAGATAGATTTTCTTGATCTTCCACTCGTTACCTTCCTTGACGTAATCCTCGTGGTAATGGCCCCAGCCTTTGAAGCT
>JANMJF010000398.1:0-2790 GCA_031371245.1 Pseudomonadota bacterium
AGGTTGCCGGCGGCATCCGTCACGCCTTCACGGCGCACACCGAGCATGGTGGCGATCAATTCCTGGGTCACGACCACTTCTGAGGAAACCCCGCGGTCAAAGGTCGACAACAGCCAGCGGCATAGCTGCTGTTCAATGGAATGGTGTCGGTTGCACGCGACGTTCAGCGACATCTGCGTCATGAGGGCGTGGAGATAGCGCAACAATAAGGTCCGCAATGAGCCGGCGCGATTGAACTCCTGGGCTAAAACATGTCCCGCCATGCGGTAAGCATGGCCGGCGGTGCGCACCACGGCCGAGCTGGTGGTGGTATCGCCGCCCAGAAACAGCGCCAGCCCTATCATCCCCTCATTGCCTACAGAAGCAGTCTCGGCTGAGGCACCGGTGGCCATGACATAGTGCAGCGAGGCGATAGCAGTGACGGGGAAATACGCATACTTCAACTTTTCGCCAGGCTCATACAGCAGTTCGCCGAGCGGCATCGGCACCCACTCCAGCATGCCGACCAGTGCGTCCAGTTCTGCGGCGGGTAACGCTGCCAGCAGGTGATTGCCGGTGGGAGAAGGATGCGAGGACATCGTAATAGCTGCTGATCGGCGGCTACTTGGCAGTAGTGATTTCAACACCGATGCCACGGTACCCGACAAAGTGACCGAACTGATTGAACATCGGTTCGCCGCTGACGCGGAAACTTTGCTGGCGACCATCGGGATTAACGCGGCTGAATACGAGATCAAGAAACGGTTGGCGATTAGCGATCTTGGCATGCAGGGCGGCGCGCTCGGCCTCGTTCCAACCCCTGTCCGCATCCTCGAGCTTTTCACCAGACAGAGACTCAACCCGAATGCCGAGCATCTCCAGCACCGGGCCGGAGACCTTGGTGAAATTGCCGGCCTGGTCCTGCTCCCAATACCAATCGGCTGCCAAGTCCGTCAGGCTGCGATAGCGCGCTTCGCTTTCCTCAAGCTCAGCGGTACGTTCCTTAACTGTGGCTTCCAGCAGCGCTGCATGCTCTGCGAGCTTTCTATACAGCAGACGCACTTCGAGCATATTGCTGATGCGTGTCTTGACCTCGATCAAATCAAACGGTTTGCTGATGAAATCCTTGGCCCCTGCCTGCAAGGCGCGCAGCTTATGCCCCGGTTGGGCAGTGAGTACGATGACCGGCAGATAGGCGTCGGCAACGCTGGTCTTGAGGCCTGCCATGACTTGAAAGCCATCCATGCCCGGCATTTGCAGGTCGAGCAGAATCAGGTCGTAGTCGTGCTTGCGGTGCAGCGCGCAGACTTCCGTGGGGGCCATCGACGATGACACCTGCGCGTAGCCCGCCTCATGCAGCATCTGCTCAAGCAATACGATATTGGCCTGCTGATCGTCGACGATCAGAATGCGCGCGTTGAGGATGTCGGCGCCATTAATCAATTCGTTCGCCCTCGACAGCAGCTTGCAGTGTACGCGGCTTGGCAATGTTCAAGGCGTCGTCCAAGGTTGCCAGCAGTTCGTTGACCTTGAACGGTTTAGTGAGATAGCGGAAGAAGCCGGCTTCGAGACCTTTTTGAATTTCCCGCGGCATGGCATTGGCGCTGAGTGCCACTATCGGGATAGGTGCCGTGGCCGGATCTGCCTTTAGAATAGTCAGCGCCTGAATGCCACTGATGCCAGGCAAATTGATGTCCATCAGTATGACGTCCGGGTGAATAGTGTGCGCCATCTCAACGCCGACAATACCATCGCGCGCGCTGAACATGCGGATCTCGGGGCGGCTCGATACCAGCGCCTCCACCAGCAGCAAATTGGCAGGATTGTCTTCGACATAGAGCAAGGTGCGGACATCCTGGCTGGTGACTTCTGCGCTTGCCGTCTCGAGCACGGCAAACGGCGGCATGACCATCTTGTGTATGGCGGCGGCGAGGTCGAGTTCGATCCAGAATACGCTGCCCTTGCCGAGAGTGCTTTCCATGCCAATGGCGCCGCCCATGAGTTCGACCAGACGCTTACACATCACCAAACCGATGCCCGTGCCGGTTTCGCTACCCTCTTCCTTACCGAGACGATTAAACGGCTGAAACAGTTCGGATAACCTGTCGGGCGCCAAGCCGTCGCCGCCGTCTCGAATGGCAACGCGCAGGCGTTGCGCGCCGACCAGCTTGCATTCCACCTCCACCGAACCACCGCTGGTGTTGTATTTGATGGCGTTGGAAAGCAGGTTGACGAGGATCTGTTTAAAACGCGTGCGATCGGCGTAGACCGACCACGGGCTGTCAATGCGTGCGAACGACATGCTGATGTTGCGCGAGTGCGCCAGGGGTCCCAGCATGGTGCCGCATTCCGACAGGACCTCGCCGACCTCGACCGCCTCCAAAGACAGCGATAGCCGGCCCGACTCAACCAGCGCGAGATCGAGAATTTCATTGATCAGGTCGAGCAAATACCATCCGGCCTTGAGGATTTGTTCGATGCTGCGTTGCTGCGCCGGGGTCGCCGGCGGTGAGCCGGAGTCCAACAGTTGCGCAAAACCGAGGATCGCGCCGAGCGGGGTGCGCAACTCATGGCTCATGCTGGCCAGGAAATCCGATTTCGCGCGGTTGGCGTCGTCGGCCGCGATCATGGCGCGATTGAGATCGAGCTCGACGCGTTTGCGCGCCGTGACATCCATGGTCACACCGAAATGACGAATACCGCGCCCCGCCGCGTCGTATTCGGTCTGCCCGCGATTGGCCACCCAGTGGTAGCTGCCATCGGCGTGCAGAAAACGAAACTCGTGCAGTAATGGCTTATGGTTCGCAATCG
>JANMJF010000405.1:0-2747 GCA_031371245.1 Pseudomonadota bacterium
CCGGGCAGCGCCGTGGCGCAACCTAGATAACGTTCTGCGACCGGCGCGCCGCGCACCCGTCGAACGCTCGCCGCAACACCGCGCTCGCCCACGCCGCGCAAGGTCAAGCTCACTACCCCATCGTCGTTGCGGGCGCGGAAGGCATGCCACCGCGCAAGACTCTCGCCATCGGCCAACAGCTGTTCCAGGGGCGCGCCCAGCAGGCGGCCGCGCCCAGCGTCTACGCGGCGGCTGAATTCTTCGTTGCATTCGCTGAAGGTGCCGTCCTCGGCCAGCAGGAAGGCGGCCACAGGCAAGTTCTCAAGCGCTACGCTGCGGGTCAGCGCCGCACTGGCGGGCGCTGAAGATAGGGCGGGTGCTGCGCTGCGAGCCAACACCTGCGCAACGATCCCCGCCAGTGCCAGGTAGCCGGCACTGCTCTTGCGCACGATACCGTCAATAACAAGGCCGGGGCTCAAGCCCTGCTCAAGGATATCGGCTTCGTGGCCAAACAAGATGATGCGCGTACTCGGATCGTGGCGGCGTAGCAGTGCCAACAATTTGTCGCTCGCTGCCCAACTCAGTTTGGGCGCGACTATCGCGACGTTCGGCGCTTGTTCGGTGAGCGCTTCGGCAAAGCACACCGCATCATTGGCGACGCGGATCGCCGCATAGGGGAACGTGCGCCGCAGCAGCAGTTCGGTAAGCTCGGTGTCACTTTCGCTGCAATCAGCGATGAGGATAGCGGGTGCGCGTGACATTCTTATTGTGTAGCGATACAGATCTTATTATGCGTCCGATTCTAGATGAACCGGCCGGTGCGGCGACCGCCGCTACGTCGCACGCTGACAGTCGTTCACGCGAAGTTGACGATCCTTCACGCTTGGCTGTAGGCCACTTCGAGTTGCCCGTGGCACCCCCTGCTCGAAGCAGCCCGCAGTGCCGCGAGTCTAGCCGCGCACCGCCGGCTATTGTCTGCTCGGCTCTGGCGCGGTACAAGCCTCGTGCCGGCGACTTGCGGCCGGCCTTGGGCCTGCTCGCGCAGCGCTGCGGGGTCAGGCTCCGCGCAGCTTGAAACGCTGGATTTTACCGGTCGCGGTCTTGGGCAGTTCGGCCAGGAATTCTATCCAGCGCGGATACTTGTAGGGCGCGAGGCGCGCCCGCACGTGCTGCTTGAGCGCCTCGACCATGGCGGCGTCAGGCGCGAAACCCGTGTTCAGCACCACATAGGCAGCGGGCTTGATCAGCTGCTCGTCGTCGGCTCGTCCGACCACCGCCGCTTCCAGCACCGCTGGATGGTCTATCAGTGCGCTCTCGACTTCGCTGGGTGAGACGTAGATGCCGCCGACTTTGAGCATATCGTCGCTGCGTCCGCAGTAGACGTAATAGCCGTCGGCGTCGAGTCGGTATTTGTCGCCCGTGCGTGTCCACTCGCCGATGAAAGTCGTGCGGCTCTTGTCGCGATTATTCCAGTACATGCTGGCCGCGCTCGGGCCGCTGACTTGCAGTTCGCCGATATCGCCGGCGGCGACGGGCTGACCATCATCGTCGACGATGCGGGTCGCATAGCCCGGCAGCGGTTTGCCGGTGGTGCCATAGCGCAGGTCGTCCGCGCGATTGGATAAGAAGATGTGCAGCATCTCGGTCGAGCCGATGCCGTCGAGGATGTCCAGGCCGAAATGGCGCTGCCAGCGGCTGGCAATGTCGGCCGGCAGGGCCTCGCCAGCCGAGGTACAGCGCCGCAGGCGTACGCTTGCAGCAACGGGCAGCGCCGGGCTCGCGAGCAGACTCGCGTAGAGCGTCGGCACGCCATAGAAGATGGTGGGTGCGTGTTCGAGCAGGCGCTTGAAGACCGCGTCGGGGCTCGGACGCTCTGCCATCAACACCGTACAGGCGCCCACGCTCAAGGGGAAAGTCAACGCGTTGCCAAGCCCGTAGGCGAAGAACAGTTTGGCGGCGGAGAACACCCTGTCGGCCGCCGTGATGCCGAGCACCGGTCGCGCATAGAGCTCGGCGGTGTGAATCAAGCTGGAGTGCACGTGCACCGCGCCTTTGGGGCGGCCGGTCGAGCCGGAGGAATAGAGCCAGAAGCAGGCAGCGTCGGCCAGGGTCGCTGCGATGTCGTCGGCCGGGACGACGGTGTCCATGAGTGTCGTGAGGCTGTGGTGGCCCGAGATTTCGCCGCCCGCGACTAGCAATTGGCGAAAACCCGGCACACGCTTGAGCAGCGGTTCGAACAGCGGCACCAGCGGCGCCGATACAATGGCGACGCTTGCGCCGCTGTCGGCCAGCATCCAGGCATAGTCCTGTACCGTCAGCAGGGTGTTGAGCGGTACCGGCACGATACCAGCACGGATTGCGCCGAGAAAAGTCGCCGGCCAGTCGAAGCTGTCGTGCATGCACATCACGACGCGCTGCTCGGCGGCCAGGCCGGCGGCCTTGAGCACCGCCGCCACCCGTGCGCTGGCGCGGTCCAGATCGGTAAAGCTGTAGCGCCCGTGGTCGTCGATGTAAGCAATCCGTTCGCCGCGTCCCGCACCGAGATTGCGTGCAATCAGATCCCAGGCGGCGTTGTACTCGCGCGGCACATCGACGCGTGGCGGCGCGACCTCGTGATCGGCGTGGCTCAGCAGCATCGCGCCCCTCCCGTGGCGCAACTAGCGGCGCGCGTGTGCCTTGCGGCTGCAGCGCCGAACATCAGTATACCGGCGCGAGGGCCAGACGCAGACCGACCAAGCAATCGTCGTAATCGACCAGGCAGGCGAGCC